>CAZPPU010000147.1:0-3478 GCA_964588515.1 uncultured Nitrospirota bacterium | reverse complement strand
CCTCCACAGGCCGGGGATGAAGGCCGTTTCCACGGAAGAAATGGGAAAGGCCGTCAAGGAGCGGTTTAAGAGAAAACAGCGATGAGGGGCCTCGACACAAACGTCCTCGTAAGGTATCTCGTAAGAGACGACAAGCGCCAGGCGGAAAGGGCATCGGCCTATATCCGGGAGGCGACGTCCGGAGGCGATAAATGTTTTGTCAACCACATCGTCCTTTGCGAGCTTGTCTGGGTGCTCGATGCCGCATACGGTTTCGGAAGGAAGGACATCGCGGGGGTCCTCGAGAAGATACTCGTCACGAAGCAGTTGGAGCTTGAGCAGAAGGACATCCTGCGGCAGGCCGTAGGCGATTACGCCCATGGGAAGGGAGACCTTGCGGACTACCTTATCGGCAGGATCAACCACGAGCACGGTTGCGACCACACCGCCACATTCGACCGTGCGCTTAAGGATGCGCCTGTCTTTGAAGTGCTTGACTGACTGCGGAAACGAACCGTAGGCGGTGTATACTGTATAGTGTCCGTAATGGGACAGACACTATAATGAAGCGCGCAATAATCTTAGCGGCCCTAAGCCTTATGCTTTTATCTACAGGCCTTTCGGAGGCCGGAGACGAAGGCGCAATCGCTCTTACCCTCAAGGGTGCGATAGAGATTTCTCTCAGGGAAAACCTTACCCTTGCCGAGGAAAATATCCTCCGGGATACGGCGGGTGCGGAGGTTACGGCGAGGGAAGGGGAGTTCGACCCGAAGGCCGGCATGGAGCTGAGCAGTTCTTATAAAAAGGAAGATACGGTCTCGCCTCTTATGAGCAGTGAGGAGCGTTCGTCCGGCTACGGCCTGTCCATCGGCGGAAAGGCAAAGACCGGCACGGGGTATGAGCTTAAGTGGTCGGGCGGAAGGGTAAAAAGGAGCGAGGCCCTTTTTCAGGTGATAAACCCTTACTATTTCAGCGAGCTTAAGCTCTCCCTCACACAGCCCCTCCTAAAGGGTTTCGGGAAGTCCGTGCAGGAAAGCAGTCTGAGGGCGGCAAGGCGGGGTAGTGAGGCCGCAAGACTCAATGCCGAATTCAGGGCGGGAGAGGTCGTCATGGAGACCGCCTCGGCCTATTGGAATTTCTACTATGCAATCAGCTCATATGATGTCTCCGTGCTTTCCCTTAACCTCTCGGAAAAACTCCTCGAGGAAGTAAATGCGAAGGTCGAGGCGGGCGTCCTTCCTCCGGTTGAGACATTCAGGGCGGTGGCGGAGGTCGCCATGCGTAAAGAGGACCTCCTCAGGGCGAAAAAGGCGCTTTACGATGCCGAAGACAAGCTGAGGGCGGTCATGAACCTCGGCGATTGGCAGAGGCCGCTCCTTCTTGTGGAAAGCCCCCACGAGCCCGCATGGAAAGGACCGGATTTCGGCCCGGCCCTCGATGCGGCCCTCGAAAAAAGAGGCGACTACAGGGCGCTGATGGAAGAGCACAAAGGCAAGACCATCATGAGGAAGTTCTACGAAAACCAGAGACTGCCCGCTTTGGACATGACGGCCTCATCCGGCCTGAGCGGCCTCGAAAGCAGTCACGGGGACGCCATCGATGAGATGGCCTCCGGGGATTTTTACTCGTGGCAGGTCGGCCTCATGCTCACGGTCCCCCTCGGAAACCGGGCCGCAAAGGGCACCTACCTTAAGGCAAGACTCGAAGAAAAGAGGGTGGAAATAAGACTGGCCGCCCTCAGGCAGAAGATTACCATGGAGCTGAGGGAGGCCATCAGGGGCCTTCAACTCTCAGGAGAGTCCTTCTCCGCGGCAAAGGCCGCGAGGCTCGCCTCGCAGTCCATGCTCGAGGCCGAGCAGGCCCGCTTCGGCCTCGGAATGGCCACCCTAAACGATGTCATCGGGGCGCAGGAGGAGTTCTCTCTGGCCCTCGCAGGAGAGAAGCGGGCCCTTGCGGATTGCGCCATATCCCTCGTTTCGCTTGAGCGGGCAACGGGCACGCTCATAGAAACCTACGGGGACCTCTTTAAGAGCCGGTAGGCTTAGTTGCCCCGTTCCTGTAAAGGAAAAGCGTGAAGTCCTCCGGCAGATAGTCGTGCCTTAAGACTATATGCGCCGCAAGCTCCTCGCGGGCGAAGGTTGAAAGTTCCTCCGGAGAGGTATACTTCAATTCCGGGTCTTTCCTCGGGGCGCGGTTTGAAAGGGCGTTGAACGCAAGCCCCAGCCGTGCATGCGGCCATAGCCTTGAGAGCACATTTTTGATTGTGTCGTTTACGCCGTCGAGCCTCTGGTTGAAGACCCCGCAGAGGAAGATGTAATCAAAGGGCGGGCACGGCCCGCGGCGAAATAAATTGGGGCTCCCTGCCCCAATATCGCAGGGGCTCCCTGCCCCCTCCTCGATATCGAGCACCATGAACTTGCAGTCCGGGTATTTCCGTCCGGCAAGCCCGATGAGGTCCGGGTTTATATCGGCGCCCGTGTAATCGGCGTCTATGCCTTTCCCTCTGAGAAAGCCGTAGAAGTCCCCTTTTCCACAGCCGTAATCGAGGAGCTTTTTGCCGCTCAGGTCTCCTATGTCAAGGAGGACCTCATATCGCTTCCTCTGTCCCTCCGGGCTCCACCTGAGGGCCTCGGGCCTGTCCCCGTGGAGGGAAAGGCTCCGGCTGTAAAACGATACGAGATATTCCTTGACGAGGCCGTCCACAGTTTCAATTATACATCATATCCCGGCCTCTCCTCCAAGACCTCCCGTATTATGTTGGCCGCATGGCCGAAGCTCACCGGCTTGGGCACGAACTGCTTTGCCCCGAGTGCGAGGGCCTTTTGCACAAGCTCATCGTAGCCCAGAGAGCTTATGACGACGACCCTTGCCCCGCTGTCGAGGTCCATGAGGCCCTGAAGGGCCTCTATGCCGTCCATCTCCGGCATCAAGAGGTCTAAAAGGACGATATCCGGCCTGTGGAGGGAGAAATTTTCCGGCTTAAATTCGGGGGAGTTTTGAATTGACAAAAGCTTTGCCGAATATTATCATTCTTTATCGGTTTTTAACCCTGAAGACAAAACAATGAACCAATCGGAAGAACATGAAAAAGCCATTCGTTTGGTCGAGTATCTGCTGAGACTGGCTTCTCTGCGAACAAAGTTGGTCCGGGACATTAAAGACTATGGAAAAGTGCTTTTAGTCAACAACATCCGAGACAAAAGGGCTGTTTCACACAAGCATGGGGGCGAGATGAGGACTATGATTCGGATATCTGGGTCGAAATCCAAAACCGGCGGGAACCTGAACTGCCAAGCGTCCCCGACCAATGTGAAGATTGGGTTGATAAAGACGCTCTCCGGGGCTACCATGGTTGAAAGAGCATAATGTGTGGGAAAGCGTCCATCTGGTATATTCTTCTCTTTTTGCTATCCATTAAGAACAACTCCGACTCGGCGAGGAATATGAACTTGTTCTTGGCCTTGGTCTTTTACTAATCGGTGCAGAAAATACTTCACAT
>CAZPPU010000146.1:3764-4801 GCA_964588515.1 uncultured Nitrospirota bacterium | reverse complement strand
GGGCTGAGGATATTATAACATCAAAAAGCGCCGCGGGTTTGCGTCCCCGACTATTCGGGGTGGGGTTGGTTGTTTCCTCTTATTTCCCCCCCCTTGGCAAAAGGGGGTGTGGAAGGAAGCATGGCAACGGGCGGGACAGGCGCACTGGAGTATCCACCGGCGACTTTCAAGTGATAAAAAGGGGGCAATAGTTGCCCCCTCCCATGCCTTCATAACAATCAAGCAGTCGCTTGTTCTGACGACACCGAAGTTATGCCCTTCCTTGCGACTGTTTGAGAAATAACACAATGACCCTGGATAGTTCTTTTGAAACAGCGTTTATTGCACTTTCGTAATTGGTGATTCCCAGTAGGCTTACAGCTTCATAACTGACTGTGCTTTCAAATACCATCTCTGCCCGCTCCGAATCGAATACCTGCCCGGAAATGGTCGCGCGGGCGTTTCCTGGCCTAGGCGAATACAGGCTTTGTATGTTCACGAGCATAAAATATTTAACCCCAAGAACCTTAGTTGCCTTTATAGCAGTCGTGGTGTCAAGTATGCCTGTTTGCTGGAAAGTTTGTGTCATCTTGGAATACTCATTAACCAACTCCCCTTGAGCGAGCACGGCGGCCACGCTTGAAGGGGTGATAACCTTGATGGAGGGGTATCTCCCCTTGAGCTCTGCCGCCACCGTTTCTCCACATGCACGGCGATAAGCTTCAGCGCCCCCTTGCCCCGCACCCTGCGCTACCATCGCAGGGAAAACAGCGAGTCCTCCAGATGTAAGATCATTACCCGAGAAACCGGGCGCAACGAAATAGCTTGGCGCACAGCTACACACAAACGCCACAACAGCTAAAAGCGTAACGCCGGACAGTCTGATAAAAGTTAACCGCTCCTTCATCGCTCTTCCTCCTCCTTAAAGGTGGTATTTCGGAAATTTATAGCATAAAAAGTAGAAAATGTCAACATAAAAGTAGAGAAATATAAAAAAGTAAATTTTTGAGGTGTTAAAAACCCTGCGATGTTCCTGTTAGTCTTCCAGTCGAGGAGGA
>CAZPPU010000146.1:2206-3754 GCA_964588515.1 uncultured Nitrospirota bacterium | reverse complement strand
TCTCTTGGAATCACTCGGGAAAAGGATCCAGGCTGTCAGAGAAAAGCGGGGCATTACTCAGAAAGAGATGGAAAACAGGACCGGGATTAATGCCAAATACATCAGCGCGGTGGAGCGCGGGCAGAAGAACGTGACCGTCAAGACCCTTGAGAAAATCGCCAACGGACTGGCGATAGAGCTTTATGAATTGTTCCTGTTTTCAGAAAGGCCGGGATCCGAAAGGGCAATTAAGAGGGCCATAGATTCTCTTTTAAAAGAGGCCGATATTAAGACCTTAAACCTCTGTCTTCACTTCCTCGGTAAGGCGCAGGCGTAAACCCGATACACTTAGTCCTGAGGAGACATCACTTTACCCCCTCAGCCTCCTTAACACCTCCCTGTAAACCTCCTCATTTCTCCTGAACCCCACCGCTATCACATACACGAGCACTTCGCCCTTGCGAATCTCGTAAACGACCCTGTATTCCCCGACCCGGAGCTTCCAGTAGCCCTTTAGCGGGCCTTTGATCGGAGCGCCAAACCTCTCCGGCTCGGTTGAAAGCTTCTTTCTTATCGCCTTGATAATCCTCTGCCTGCCGGGCTGAGTAATCCGCTTGAAATCTTCGGTCAAGACAAGCTCGTCGATGACGACCCTATACAATCAGCGAAGCCCCACGCGTTTTTCGACCGCCTCGAGGCTGACCGTCCTACGGCTTTTTCTGCGAGACCTCTGAAGCGCGACATAGCTCAAGGCCATGTCCTCAAGCTCTTCCTCCATCTCTTTGATGCGCTTGTATTCGTCATAGTCGACGAGAACGCCCACGGGCTTGTTGCGCTTCGTAAGAATCACCTTATGGGTCTTGGCTTCCTTCAGCACCTCCTGCGTCTTGTCCCTCAACTCGGCTACTCCGACTATCGTCGTTTTTTCGTCTACGGTAATCATTTCCAACCTCCAGCTTAACTGTATTGTTTATTGTACAATTAAAATGTGTTAATTTCAACTCAGGGACTCCCGGTAATTCGGGGCCTGTAGTCCCCGCCGTGTTTATGATATAGTAATTAGACAGATGTTTAAGGGCACAACGATACTATGCGTGAGGCGCGGGGAGAAGGTCGCCATAGGCGGGGACGGCCAGGTGACGATGGGCACGACCGTTTTAAAACATAACGCAAAGAAACTGAGGAAGATGTATCAGGACAGGATCCTTGCGGGGTTCTCCGGCGCAACCGCCGACGCATTCACGCTCTTTGAGAAGTTCGAGGCGAAGGTCGAATCCTACAGGGGAAACATAACGAGGGCCGCCGTGGAGCTTGCAAAGGACTGGCGGACGGACAGGGTCTTAAGGAGGCTCGAGGCCCTCCTCATAGTTGCGGACAAAGAGCATACATTCGTCATATCCGGCACGGGCGATGTGCTTGAGCCCGAAGGCGGCATAGCGGCCATAGGCTCGGGCGGCCCTTATGCGCAGGCCGCGGCCATGGCCCTCTCGGAAAACTCGGGCCTCGGCCCGAAGGATATCGTCGAGAAGGCCATGCATATAGCGGCCTCCATCTGCATATACACAAACG
>CAZPPU010000146.1:0-2196 GCA_964588515.1 uncultured Nitrospirota bacterium | reverse complement strand
CATAACCGTAGAGGAACTCGATGGATGACCTCACCCCGAGGAAGATAGTCGAGGAGCTCGATAAATACATAATCGGACAGAACCGGGCAAAAAAGGCCGTGGCAATCGCTTTGAGAAACCGCTGGCGGAGGCAACGCCTCACCGGGGACCTCAAGGACGAGGTCCTTCCGAAAAACATCCTCATGATAGGCCCCACAGGCGTCGGGAAGACCGAGATGGCAAGGAGGCTTGCGAGGCTTGCGGGCGCGCCCTTTGTGAAGGTCGAGGCATCGAAGTTCACCGAGGTCGGATATGTGGGCCGGGATGTTGAGTCCATGATAAGGGCCCTCACCGAGATAGCCATCGGCATGGTCAAGTCCGAGCATACGGAAAAAGTTCAGCAGAGGGCCGAGGCATATGCGGAGGAGCGTCTCCTCGACCTCCTTTTACCTTCTCCGCGGGGGACGAGGGGGATGCCGGTTACGGATGAGGAAAGGGAAAAATACAAGGAGACGAGGGAAAAACTCAGGGCACAGCTCAAGGACGGCAAGCTCGACCAGAGGTATGTGGATATAGAGGTGCGGGAGAAAGTCATGCCCTTCGGCGTAATCTCCAATGTCGGGCTCGAAGACATGGAGATAAACCTCAAGGAGATGCTCGGAAACTTTTTCCCGGAAAAGCCCAAAAGACGGAAGGTCAAGGTGCCCGAGGCCCAGACCGTCCTGACCAAGGAAGAGGCCGACAAGCTCATAGACATGGACAGGGTGACGAAAGAGGCTATTTCGAAGGCCGAGCAGGTGGGGATAGTCTTCGTAGACGAAATAGACAAGATAGCGAGCAGGGGCGCCACATACGGCCCGGATGTATCGAGGGAGGGCGTGCAAAGGGACCTCCTGCCCATAGTCGAAGGCTCTACGGTCTCGACGAAATACGGCCCGGTAAAGACCGACCACATACTTTTCGTTGCGGCCGGCGCCTTTCATATGACGAAGCCCTCGGACCTCATACCCGAGCTTCAGGGCAGGTTCCCCATCAGGGTCGAGCTTGAGCCCCTCGGAAAAGAGGAGTTCGTAAGAATCCTGACAGAGCCCTCAAACGCCCTCATTAAGCAGTACACCGCCCTGCTTTGGACCGAGGATGTAGAGATAGAGTTCAAGGACGATGCGATAGAGGAGATTGCAAACATAGCGGCTACCGTAAACGAAAAAACCGAAAACATCGGAGCAAGAAGGCTTCATACTGTGCTCGAAAAACTCCTCGAGGACATCTCCTTCGAGGCGCCGGAGAAAAGAAACGGGAGGCTCGTCATAGACAGGGGATATGTAAGCTCCAAGCTCTCCGGCATAGTCAAGGACGAGGACCTCTCGAGATATATCCTATAGGTTTCTCTCTGTCAGCTTCTTATCAAGGGCGAGGCGTCGGGCCTGAGCGGGTTCATCCTCACATAGAAGGAATAAAGGAACGGATATGTCCTTTTAAGGTGCCTTTGGTAGTGGAGCCATTCGTGTGCGAGACTGCCGTAGACGCGCCTCATGTCCTCCGTAAGATGTGCATAGTCTGCGGGTGGAAGCCCTTCGAGGTCCGCCCTTGCGGAAAGCTCCTCGGTGAGATGAAGCACGGCCCATAGCAGGTCCGTGAAGGATTCGTGCTCAAGGAGGATGGGGTTTTCGAGGAGCCTTATAATGAAACCCCTTTTTTCGAGGAGATAGCCTTTAAGGCGCGTGAGGTCTGCCCTCCGGCAGTCAATCCCCATATCGAGCGCCTTTACGACCGAGGCGGCCTTTTTAAAATCCTTGTCCGTCCATTCGGGCGAAAGCTCCATCTCCTTTGTGAGGGTTGCCTGCTCCCTGCAAAAGCCAGTCATGTCCTTTAGAAGCCCCACCCCTGCTTCGCTAAAGAATGCGCCTATGACCATGTTCATCTTCTCAAGGAGGGCGCGTTTTTCCCTCTCGCTGAGGAGGCGGTGGATTATCAGTGTTACGAGCAAGACCTCTATAGGCAGGAAGGCGATATCCCCGAGCATGTAGATGAATATGTGATGGCTGTCTCCGAATATCAGATAATGGATGCCGTAAAGCAGGGCGGAGGCCGCAACGAGCGCAAGCCCCAAAATGACCTGCCAGCTTAAGAACCTCATCCCGATTCAAATCATATCACATCGCAGAATCCGCACAAAATCGCTTCTCTTGACTTAGGGGTTGCACTGCCCGTAATATT
>CAZPPU010000145.1:957-4894 GCA_964588515.1 uncultured Nitrospirota bacterium | reverse complement strand
ATCATTTTAATCGGGGGTCGCTTCCTACTTCAACAACTTACAGGGACATCATCGGACTTTTTGAATTATCCCTTGTCCTTCTTAGTACATCAAGAAATTGATTGAACAAATTTCTTATTGTTTCTGAATCATCATCAGATAAAGTGCTAATATTCCTATTCCTAAAATTACTCAAAATAGTCATATTCCTGTCTAAACAGTTGGATAGTCCGTCAAAATCAAAGTTTGCATAGAAGCGATGCCAAGAACGAATTAGTCTCTGTATTCCTTGTGCCATAAGAATTGGGTTTTCCCAATTTTCTTGAACCATTCCCAAAGCCTCAAAATAAACGTGGCCACGTCTTTCTCTCTCATTATATGCTTCATAACCTCTACGAAACTCATCGCAATCTGGGACATGAAAGTCTGGCATATGTAAAATCCCCCTCCTCAGCCCTCAGAACCTGAGCCCGATGTCGGGCAGGAAGGCCCCGAGCTCGCTTATCCGGTCGCTAAGGAGCAGGATGCCGAACACTATAAGGAGCAGGCCGCTAAGGAGCATTATTATGCGCATGAACCTGTAGATGACCTTGGAGTAGCTCAAGAACCCGTTGATTGCATATGCGGCGATGAAAAACGGCACGGCAAGCCCAAGCGAGTATACCGAAAGGAGCTTGAGGCCGTAAAGGGCCGAGCCCTTCGCCGAGGCATAAAGCAGGATGCTCCCCAATATAGGCCCCACACAAGGAGTCCAGCCTGCGGCAAAGGCCATGCCCACGAGGAATGTGCCTACATAGCCTGCGGGCTTCCCGTGGATATGAAGCCTCTTTTCCTTCATAAGGAAGTCCATCTTGAGGAATCCGGCTATGAACAGACCGAAAATTATCACGAGCGCCCCGCCTATAATCCTCAGCCAGTCCTGATAATCGTAAAGCCACTGCCCTATGAGCGAAGAGGACGCCCCAAGGAGGATAAAGACCGTGGAGAAGCCGCCGATAAAGGCAAGGGAGTTGGACACCGTAAGCCGCCTCACCTTCGCCCTGTCTACGCCCCCTTTAAGCCCGTCGAAGGAAACGCCGGTGATGAACGATACATAAGAGGGTACAAGCGGAAGCACGCACGGCGAGAGGAACGAAAGCACACCGGCAACGAAGCTCAGGGAATAAGAGACATCCCTCATCTTCCGCACTCTTCCTTTGAGCCGGAAAGTTTCTCTACGGCATGGGGGATGACTTCGATTATCGCATCGAGGGATTCCCTTACTGCGGCCGGGCTTCCCGGCAGGTTTATTATGAGCGTCTTGCCCCTTGTGCCCGCAACGCCCCGCGTGAGCATCGCCCTTTTAGTCTTTGAAAGCCCGTAGGCCCTTATCGCCTCCGGTATTCCGGGCGCCTCCCGCTCTAAGACTTCCGCGGTCGCATCCGGCGTCACATCCCTCGGGCTAAGGCCGGTGCCGCCGGTGGTGACAATCAGGTCTACTTTATTGGAATATTTTATGAGCATTTTTTTAATAAGGCTCTTTTCGTCGGGCAGGATTTCATAGTGTATGACCTCAAACCCGATTCCTTTAAGTTTATTTTTTATAAATGCCCCGCTTTCATCCGTACGCTCGCCTTTAGAGCCTTTATCGCTTAAGGTTAAAACAGCCGCTGTCATTTTAAGACTTTTATGCCGTCCCCTGTTTTTAATCTCCCGCCTTTAAGTATCTTAACAAATATGCCTTCTTTCGGCATAACGCAGTCCCCTGCCTGCCTGTAGATTTCGCACCGGTCGTGGCAGACCTTTCCTATCTGGGTAACCTCGGCCTCTATGGGGCCTATTGAAATGCTTGTGCCGACCGGAAGGCTCAATAGGTCTATGCCCTCCGTGGTTATGTTTTCCGCAAAGTCCCCGGGGCCGACCTTGAGCCCCATCGCCTGCATCTTCCCGATGCTTTCGAGGGCAAGGAGGCTTACCTGCCTGTGCCACGAGCCTGAGTGGGCGTCTCCCTCGATACCGTGGCCCGCAAGGAAGGCCGCCTCCGCAACAGGCGCCTTGCGGGTGCCTTTCCTTTCGCTTACATTTATGGAGACGACCCTGCCCGCGCTCACCCCTTCACCACGCCCATGGGCCTTAGTCTTGCGACCTTCCTCGAAATCCCGGCCCTGTGGACGACATCAACGACATTGGAGATGTCTTTATACGCCTCGGACATCTCCTCCGCCAAGGTCTCCCTTCCTGTTGAGCGCACTATTATGCCCTTGTCCGCCATCTCTCTCCATATGGCCCTGCCTTTTGCCTGTCTTATGGCCTGATGACGGGACATCACCCTTCCTGCGCCGTGACAGGTCGAGCCGAAAGAAAGTTCCATTGCCTTTTCCGTGCCCACGAGCACAAACGACGCCCTGCCCATGTCCCCGGGTATTATAACGGGCTGGCCCGTCTTCCTATAGACATCCGGCAGTTCCGGGTGCCCCGGGGGGAATGCCCTTGTTGCGCCTTTTCTATGGACCACGAGTTTCGTCTTTTTCCCGTTTACGGTATGTTCTTCGACCTTTGCGATGTTATGCGCAACATCGTATACGAGCGACAAGCCGAGTTCCCGCGGGGACATGCCCAAGGTCTCGATAAGCGCCTCTCTTGTCCAGTGCATGATGCACTGCCTGTTTGCCCATGCGTAGTTTGCCGCGGCCCTCATTGCGGCAAGGTAGTCCCGCGCCTCCGGGCTATCGAAGGGCGCACAGGCAAGCTCCCTGTCCGGGAGGCTTATGCCGTACTTCTGGACGGCCCTTTCCATGACCTCGAGGAAGTCCGTGCAGACCTGATGCCCGAACCCCCTTGAGCCGGTATGTATCATAACGGTAAACTGGTCTAAGAAGAGGCCGAAGGCCGAGGCGGCCTCCTCGTCGTATATCTCGTCCACATACTGGATTTCGAGGAAGTGGTTGCCACTGCCCAGAGTGCCCTGCTGTGCCCTGCCCCGCTCGTATGCCTTCCGGCTTATGAGGGAGGGGTCTGCGCCCTCGATGTATCCGCCGGACTCTATGCGCTCGAGGTCCGCGGGCTCGCCGTATCCTTCCCCCACGGCCCATTTTGCGCCGTGAAGGAGGAGCTTTCGCTCCTCTTCCGGGTTCAGGCGAATTCTGCCCTTTGAGCCCACCCCTGCGGGTATCTCGTTATACAGGGCATCTACTATCTCCTTTTGTCTCGGGAGGATATCGTTTCTTTTGAGGTTGCTCCTTAAGAGTCTCACCCCGCAGTTTATGTCGTAGCCCACGCCGCCCGGGGAGATTATTCCGGTCTTGAGGTCGAATGCGGCTACGCCTCCGATTGCAAACCCGTATCCCGTGTGTATGTCGGGCATGGCAAGCGTGGCCCGGACTATGCCCGGAAGCACGGCCACATTGGCCACTTGCAAAACGGATTCCGGCTCAAGCGCCCCTTCGAGGGTCTCATCCGCAAAAATAAGCCCCCTTACCCTCATGCCCTCCTTGTAATTCAGGGGCACCTCGAGGGTTACCGGGTCTATTCTCTTTAAGCCTTCAACCGGCATATTAAAACCTCTTATATGTCGAAGATTACGCTTGCCTGCCAGAGGCCGTTGGTCTTTTCTATATTAAGACCATGGTATGTGGCGGCCTTCACGAGGAGCCTGCTTTCGTGCCTTCCGGGCTCGAAGTCCTCGCCGGTAACCGTAGCGTCCATCGAATTGCCTTCAATCTCTCGTATCTCAACGCCCAGCCCCATGTACCCATAGGTATCGAACTGGAAGATAAGCTCGTTGAGCCACGAAACCAACAGGCCCTCCAAGGAGTGGCTTTCGAGCGTGAACCTTACCGCCTTTTTCTCTTCTATCTTTTTGGGGTCCGTAATCAGGCTGTAGAGTCCCCTTCCCGCATCGGCAAAAAGCTCCTTGAGGTCCGCGCCGGTAACCTTCAGCCCCCCATCCCCGGATATGTCCAGAACCTCAACACCAATA
>CAZPPU010000145.1:507-947 GCA_964588515.1 uncultured Nitrospirota bacterium | reverse complement strand
AACCCGGAACGGATGTCAAGGGAAATGGCCGCTCGCCCTCGCCCTCTCCCGCTTTTAACTGCCCCTCCCCGGACAAAAAACAGGCCCTTTTGCGGCGGGCGGGGGAAGTCTGCCTTGACAGGAAGGAGGGGGCGGATTAAGATAATGCAGGTGGGCTATAAAGTTCTTTAACCGCAGGCTGGAGGTGAGGAATGAAAAGAGGCAAAGCTAAGAAAAAGGCTCCGGAGATTGTTCTGCGGGAAGGCAAGCCGGTAGGGGTTATCCTCGATATCGGCGAATACCGCGAGATGTTGGAGCGCATAGAGGATACCGAAGATTTGAAAATGCTGGGGGAGATGAGGAAAAAGCCGCTTCGATTCAGAAGTCTTGAGGACTTCTTGAAGGAGCATTCCCTGAGTGCATGAGGTTCTCCTTGAGCGAGCGGCAGAACGCGACCTCAG
>CAZPPU010000145.1:0-497 GCA_964588515.1 uncultured Nitrospirota bacterium | reverse complement strand
GGCTTTCGGCAGAGGATTTCCACCGAATCATCCACGATATAAAAGCCCTGGCAGGAAACCCGAGACCGTCCGGTTGTCGCAGAATCGTCGGTTCTGAAAACGACTGGCGAATTCGGATTGGGAATTACAGAGTTATCTATGAGATTAACGACAGGATGAAGGTCATCAGGGTGATGCGAGTCAGACACCGGCGAGAAGCATATCGGTAGATTTGCAGAAATTTATTGACAGTAAGAGACGGATGCTTAGTATAATGCAACCGGTCTGCCGTATGACTTCAGAAGGCAGGCCAGAGTCTTACCTACTTCAACGAAAGGAGGGGGGAATGTCCAAAAAGACCTTGACAGAAAGGAGGCGGCTATAATATAGTGCACTCGGAGTAGTTCCTACTTCAATGAAAGGAAGGGGGCAATCATAATCTATGGTAAAGAAATTAGGCACCTATCACACCTGTCCAAGATAGGGTAATGAAATAGAGAAGCCTCCTGGGGGTATTA
>CAZPPU010000144.1:0-4934 GCA_964588515.1 uncultured Nitrospirota bacterium | reverse complement strand
CTTGGCTATGTAGTCGTATGCCCCCTTCTTCATCGCCTGTATTGCGGACTGTATGGTCGCATAGCCGGTTATCATCACCACCTCGGCGTCGGGATAAAGCTCCCTGCACCGTTTGAGTATCTGCATGCCGTCTACCTTTTCCATCTTCAGGTCCGTAACGACCACATCGAAGGGATGGGACTCCATGAGCTTGAGGGCGTTCTGGCCGCTTTGCGTGCCCGTAACCGAATAGCCCTCTTTCTTCATCACATGCTCTAAGTTCCTCAGGGCCACCTGCTCGTCGTCTATTACGAGGATTCTCGTTCCGGTATCCATCTCTTAAGTCTCCTTAACGGGAAGTTTCAGCGTGAAGGTCGAGCCGGCGCCGGCCCGGCTTTGGACCTCTATAGTGCCGCCGTGCTCCTTAAGTATCTCTTTTGTGACGAGGAGCCCGAGGCCCGTGCCGCCCGTCTCCTTCGTGGTAAAGAAGGGGTCGAATATCTTCTCCATGTTTTCCGGCTCTATGCCGAGGCCGGTGTCGCTTATCGCGATGGAAACGGTCTTTGCCTCCTTGTCTTCGCCCGCCCTGACCGAGACCTCTCCGGAATCGGGTATGGCGTCTATGGCGTTTTTTATGACATTGAGGAGCGCCTGCTGTATTTGTTGTTTGTCGGCGTGTATCCAGAGGTCCTCGGGCACATCCTCGATGACCTTCACGCCCGTGGGTATAGCGCCCCTTAGAAGGCCGATGGTCTGCATAACGAGTTCCTTAAGCGGAAGGGGCTGGCTCCTGAAGGTCCGCTTTTTCGTGAAGTCAAGCAGGGCCTGTGTGATCGCCTTTGCGCGTGCAACCTCCCCTATTACCTGCTCTACGAGTTCCCGTTTGTAGGCCGGCTCCGCGGTTTCGAGCTCTTCCTTGAGGATTTCGCCCGAAGTGGATATGTTGGAAAGGGGGTTGTTTATCTGATGCACCACGCCCGATATCATCGTGCCCAATGAGGCCAGCTTCTCGGACTGGGCCACAAAGCCCATCTGCTTAAGCTCAAGCTCCCTGAGCATCTGGGTAAACGCCTTGTTAAGGGAGACTATCTCCTTGTCCGTAGAGCTTGAGTTGAGGGCATCGAACCTGCCCTCGGCTATCATGCGCATGTCCGTCTCGAGGTTCTTAAGCGGCCTGACGACCGCCTTCGAAAGATACCTGCCGATGATGCACCCGAATACGACCATAAGGACGACGGAGTTGAAGAGCATCCTCTCGGAGGACTTTATGGTGGATTGTATTTGGTTTTTTTCGGTCTCCGATATTCGTTCCGCAGTCGAGACGAGCCTTTTGCCGCTTTCCCTCACCCGGCCTTCGAGCACATAGGATTCCACGGTGTTAGCGGCGGACCCGTAGAACTTTTTCATGAGAGTCTTGTATTCGGCGATTCCGCCTTTCAGGGCCATGACATCGGGATAGACCCGGAGGCCGCTCAGTCCTTCCTCGTTTTTCGACAGAATCTCCTCCGCCATTTCGGTGTAGCGAAGGTTCTCGCTGTAATCCTCCTTCACCCTAAAGAGGAAGTAGTTCTTCTCGTATCGCCGCATCTCAAGCGTCGCCTCGAAGAGTCCGGATATCACCATGCCCATCGCAATCTTTCTGTTTATCCTCCTCAGGTCGAAGTAGTTCACGAGGGCCACGACCACTATGAGGCCGAGGCAGGCATAATAACCCCAGCTTACCTTCTCCCTGATGCTTGAGGGAAACAGCCGCATAGGTTAAATTAGCACGCTTTTATTGCAAAATGCAATCCGGCTGAAACTTTTGCAACAGCTCTTAAACCCCTGCCGTGCCCTTGATTTTGCATCCAGCCCTTGCCTTAGATACATTTTGCAACAATAGGCATATGGCATGCAACACCATGAAATATCAAAAAAATCAATTTTTACAATGGGTTAGCACATCTACAATCTCTGGCACGGATATTGTTTATATATTCGCAGACGGCAGTAGCCGAATATATCGAGCATGGAGGTGGAGCATGAAGGGGATATTCAAGAAGCTTGAGGACATCTTTTCGGCGGTCTCGTTTGCCGAGGCGGGCGAGCACGAAACAGCAAGGCAGATGCTGAAGGAGGGGGCAGTGCCCCCCACCATAAAGTCGGGCGTTTTCGAGGAGAAGGGGGCAGTGAAGGGTTCTGAATCGCCTGCCGTTTATGCTCCTTCGAAGCTCTCCCCCGAAGAGGAATAGCCTTGGAGAAGTTCGACGACCTGATGTCGGCCGTAACCTTCGCCGAGGCGGGCGAGCATGAAAAGGCGAAGGAGTTCCTGAAGGCCGGAAAGACCGTGCTCTTTGCGGTCTCGGACATCTGCTTTGAAAGGGCGGCCTTCAGGTATGCCCTCAACATCGCGGAAAGAATCGGGGCCGCACTGGAAATCCTATATGTGGCGGAGCACGGAAAGGAGAAGAAAAGGCTCAAGGACTTCGTCTCCGAGGCGAAGAAAGAGGGCTTCAGGTTCAGCGTAGTCGTAAAAGAGGGCTGTGTGAAAAAGGAAATTTTCGATTATACGAAAAAAAGAAGGGACATCCAGTTCGTAGTCGTAGGCTCCCTGCCGGAGCTCGACGACGGATGCAGGGCCGCGGAAAAGACCCTGCCGGCAGGCTGGGACAAGCTTGGCTGTCCCCTCGTTGTGGTCTCAAAGGCGGGCGTGTCCGCTTAAACATGAACACGGAAATACCAAATATCAAGGAGGAAAAAAGAATGAGCTTCGGAAGGCGTGTGTTTGAGTTCCTCAAGATGTCCTCGATGGCCCATGCAAAATGGGACTACGAGGTCTCGATGAGCATCTTGAAGAACCGTAAAAAGATGCTGGTGCTTCTGGCCCTGCTTCTGCCGATACTTGCCGTATCGCTTCTTGAGGCCGGTGACATGCTGGGAAGCAAGACGGCATATGCGCCTGCGTTTTACTCGACCGGGATATTTTTGGTCTCCATAGCCATAGGGCTGTGCGCAGGGCTGATTACCGGCTGTATCGGCGCAGGCGGAGGTTTCATCATCACCCCTGCCCTCATGGCCGCAGGCGTGAAGGGAATCCTTGCCGTGGGCACGGACCTTTTCCACATATTCGCAAAGGCGATTATGGGAACTGCCGTGCATAGGAAATTGGGCAATGTCTCCGGTAAGCTGGCCATTGCGTTCCTTGTCGGCTCGGCAGGCGGGACATTCATAGGCGGGGCCATAAACAAGGCCCTCTATAACAAAGACCCCCTCCTTAGCGAGGCATTCATAAGCACGGTCTATGCGGTGCTCTTGGGGTTTTTAGGGTTTTACGCACTCCTTGACTTCCTCAAGTCGAGGAAGGCAAAGCAGGCGGTGGATGCACACGGAGGCTCAAGCGGCATGACGGAGCTTGCCCTTAAGGTGCAGAAGGTCAACATCCCCCCCGCCATAACCTTCGACGAGGACTATGTGCCGGGCGGAAGGAAGATATCCGGCGCCATAGTGGCGGGAGGAGGCGTGATAGTCGGGGTAATGGCCGCAATCATGGGCGTGGGCGGCGGGTTCATCACATTCCCGATGTTCGTATATGTGTTCGGGGTCTCCTCGATGACCACCGTAGGCACGGACATCCTCCAGATAATATTCACCGCAGGGCTTGCCGCAATAAGCCAGTATGCCATCTACGGCTATGTCTTTTACACCCTTGCCATGGGGATGCTCTTAGGCTCCCTCATCGGCATACAGGTGGGCGCGCTTACCACGAAGGTCGTAAAGGGCATTCACATCAGGGGCTTTTATGCGGTCTCCATCCTTGCCGGCTTCATTAACAGGGCCGCAACCCTGCCCAAGAAGCTCACGGAGCTTGAGGTCATAAACCTCTCAAAGCCGGTCGTTAAGGGGATAGAGTCCGCAGGCAATGTCATCTTCTGGGTGGTGGTCGGGTTGTTCGCAATATGGGTCATAAGCAAGTTCATCACGAATATCAATGTCCTAAGGGGCGAGGAAGAGGCCCCAAGCCCGGTATTCGTAAAGGAGGAGGCATAAGATGCTCATAAGAAATAAAAAACCGTTCAGTCTCGGAACAGCCCTTGCGATAGCCTTTCTGGGGGTGCTCCTTCTCATATTCTCCCCGCTCTTTAGCGGGAAAAACGGGCTTCAGTTCGCAGACGACAGCTTCAACAAGTTAGCGAAGGGCTCCTCTTATTTCATCCCGAAGGTCTCAAAGGCGGTCAGGGAATTCGACGGAAAGCCCCTCAATGCGAGCATATCGCTCGATAAGCCCGAAGACGCAGAAGCCGCATCGAGGCTGTTGGGCGCCTCGGGCGCGCAGGTCGGCGTAACAGGCACGGAGCTTACGATTCAGGGAGACCTCGGAGCCATCCTTCAGGCCGCGCTTAAGGATGCGGATTCGATGTTCAAAAACGACGGGAAGGCCGTCTCCGGCCGGTACGGGTATGACGAAAAGCATGTGCTTAAGGACTGGTGGACGGCCTTGGGCAAGATAGAAAAGAAACTCAAAAAAGACAAACTCGTGGCCGAGGCGAAAATCGTCTCCGATGTCGTAAAGAAGGCGATAGAGCCGGGCTACAATTTCTACAAGGTAGAGGGCCAGAAGGTAGTGGACCATGCCGGGATGATGAGCGGGCTACTCGCCTTTTATGTGGTCTACACAATGTGGTGGGGGTATGCGATATTTTACATCTTCGACGGCATAGGCCTTACCATGAAGAAAGCGAAGGTCAAGAAGGAGGCATAAGTAAGATACAGGAAAATACTTGCCGCGGTAGACGGCTCGGACTCAAGTAAAAACGCCTTCAGGCAGGCGTGCAAAGCGGCAAGGGAAAATAAAAGCTGGCTTGGGGCGCTGACCGCGGTGCCGCCCTATCAGGACCAGTTCCTTACCCTCGCAAGAGCGGAAAGGGTTAACGACGCCCTGCGGAGGGAAGGCGAGAAGATACTTTCCCCGATAAAGA
>CAZPPU010000143.1:0-4945 GCA_964588515.1 uncultured Nitrospirota bacterium | reverse complement strand
GTAGAAGGCATGACTCATGCCTTGAGGATGTTCCCCCCGAAAAGGACAAAGCGGGGCTGGGCGAGGATAGAAGATATCGGGTTTTCATTGAGACTCAAGATAGACGGCAGGGTTGAGACTTTCCCTCTCAGTGTTCTTCCGCCGGGAAGGGAAGATAGATTCATATCCGGAGGAAAGGAGTTTTCCATCTTACTTGAGCCTGAAAAGGAGATTCCAAAGGGTGCGATAAAGGGCAAGGTCTATAACCTCGGGGAGCCGCTCTTCAGGGTCAAGGCAGACGGCAAAGAGGCTGTTTTAAAAAAAGGAGAGCCGGTTTCGCTCGGCAAAGACAAGCTCCTTTACGAGGGGTCCTCTCTCTGGGTGCGAGTCTCGTTCGTCAAAGACCCCGGGCTTTTGCTCGTCTATTTAGGCATCGGGTTTTTGGCCCTTTCGCCGGTTGCCTTTTTAAGGTTTAAGTGATAGGCAGGCATTATTCCTTCGGCAGGATTACGACATCGAGCTTGCCCTTCAGGGCCTCGGCAAACCTCTTTGCATCCTTGTCGGAGCCCACGATGGAGCCGTAGTGCATCGGGATTGCAACCTTCGGCTTGATATCGAGTGCGGCGGAAACGGCCTCATCCGCGGTCATCACATAAGTGCCCGACACTGGAAGGAGAGCGATGTCCGCCTTGAAGTTTTCCATCTCCGGTATATGGTCCGTATCTCCCGCGATGTAGACCCTCTGCCCCTTAACCGTAAATATATAGCCCACCCAGCCCCTGTCTTTCGTATGGAACTGCTTGTTCGTATTATAGGCGGGCACGGCCTCTATCTCTATGCCCCCGACGGTAAGCTTATCGCCGGGCTTTACGGTCTTTATATTGCCGGAGAGCTTGCCCGCGCAGTCCTTGACCGTGACTATCACGGTGTCCGGCCCCTGAACCTTCTTTACATCTTCCGGACTGCAGTGGTCGTAGTGCTCGTGCGTGATGAGTATGATATCGGCCTTGTCCTTGACCGTTCCGAGCTTAAAGGGGTCTGTGTAAATGAGTTTTTCTCCGGTTAGCTTGAATGTATCGTGTCCAAGCCAGTGGATGTCCTTAACCGTCATGACTGCCTCCTCTCCTCCCGCCCATGAAACAAGCGGCAGGATAACGAACAATAATATCATTATCTTACGCATGGCGTCCTCCTTGATTTTTCAAAATTATACCACCCCGGCCCTGAAATGCAACCGACCGATTGAGATTTATAAGGTATTTTGTTATTCTTTAAGTCTATAATATAGATTCTTTCAAGGGGGATTCATTTGAGGTTTATAGGGCTCGATGCGGGCTCGGTGAGCGTCAAGGTCGTCCTGCTCGATGAGCGGGGCGAAAAGCTCGCGGGCCGCTACAAAAAGCACTCCGGTCATCCGGTCAAGGTGGCCCACGAACTTTTAAGCGAGGTTGCGTCCCCTGACTGCTCCGTCTCCGTTACAGGCTCCGCAGGAAGGCTCATAGCCTCCATATTGGGCATCGAGCCTTTAAACGAAATCGTTGCCGGGGCGTACTCGACGAAGAAGCTCTACCCGCATATAAGGAGCGTCGTTGAGATGGGCGGCGAGGACTCAAAGCTCATAGCGCTCGGCGAGGGGCTCGATGACTTCTCCATGAACTCGGTCTGCGCCGCGGGCACGGGCTCGTTTTTAGACCAGCAGGCGGAAAGGCTCAGGCTCACGATAGAGGAGATGAGCGAGCTTGCCCTCAGGTCCGAAAAGCCCCCCCGCATAGCGGGCCGGTGCAGTGTCTTTGCCAAATCCGACATGATACACCTTCAGCAGATAGCGACCCCGGTCCACGACATAGTGGCCGGGCTCTGCTTTGCAGTGGCAAGGAATTTTAAGGGGAGCATCTGCCGTGGAAGGCAGATAAAACGGCCCGTATCTTTTCAGGGCGGGGTTGCGGCCAACAAGGGGATGGTCTGGGCCTTCAGGGAGGTGCTTGAGCTCGATGAGCTTTTCGTCCCGCCGGATTTTGCGCTCATGGGCGCATGGGGCGCGGCCCTCAAGGCAAGGGACGAGGGCCTCATCCAAAGGTTCGACCTTTCACGGCTCGAAAAGTTCTTAGGCAAAGGCAGGGAAGAGTTCAAGGGCCACAGTCCCCTCATGGGGAAGGGCGACGGCTTTCTTCAAAGGCACGACCCGCTTCTTTCCCAGCCGCCTCTGGTCCGCATCGAGGACAGGGTTAACGCTTACATGGGCATAGATATCGGCTCCATAAGCACAAACCTCGCCCTTACGGACGACGAAGGCAATCTCCTTGCCAAAAGATACCTGATGACCGCAGGCAGGCCCATAGAGGCCGTAATGCAGGGCCTGAGGGAGATAGCCCATGAAGTGGGCGACAAGGTCTTCATAGCGGGCGTGGGCACGACAGGCAGTGGCAGGTATATGATTGCGGATTATGTCGGCGCCGATATCGTTAAAAACGAGATAACCGCACAGGCGACCGCGGCCGCATTCATAGACAAGGATGTGGATACCATCTTCGAAATCGGGGGGCAGGACTCCAAGTTCATAAGCCTCCGGGACGGCGTGATAGCGGACTTCGAGATGAACAAGGCGTGCGCCGCAGGCACGGGCTCTTTTTTAGAGGAGCAGGCCGAGAAGCTCGACATCTCCATAAAAGAGGAATTCGCAAGGAAGGCCTTTTCCTCGGAAAGCCCGCTTAAGTTGGGAGAACGGTGCACGGTCTTCATGGAAAACTCCCTGATGGCCAACCTCCAGAAGGGCGCTAAGACGGACGACCTCCTTGCGGGGCTTGCCTATTCCATAGTGCAGAACTACATAAACAGGGTCGTTGCGGGTAAGCCCATAGGGGAAAACATATTCTTTCAGGGCGGGGTCGCCTTCAACAAGTCCGTGGTGGCCGCATTCGAAAAATACCTCGACAGGAAGGTTACCGTGCCGCCGCACCACGATGTGACGGGCGCAATAGGGATGGCCCTCATAGCGAGGGACCATATGAAGGCGTCCAAAAAGGAGGCATCCGGTTTCAAGGGGTTTTCCCTTTCCGAAAGGCCCTACGAAGTCGCCTCGTTTGAGTGCAAGGGGTGCCCGAATGTCTGCGAGATAAACAGGGTGAAGATAGAAGGCGAACAGGGGCATCTCTTCTTCGGCGGAAGATGCGAAAAGTACGATATCAGGCGCAAAAAGGACAGGCGCGAACTGCCCGACCTCTTCGCCCTCCGGGAAGAACTGCTGAGGGGGGGGGGCCTAATATCGTGGGGGCTCGTAGCCCCATCGCAGGAGGCCGTGCCTCCAAAATCGGAGGGGGCCGTGCCCCCCCCCACCCCCATCCTTTCGAGGCCGAGGATAGGCATCCCTTACATTTTCTTTTACCACGACCTTTTGCCCTTCTGGGTAACATTCGTTAAGGGGCTTGGGCTTGAGCCGGTGGTCTCTCCGAAGACCGACAGGGCAATCATAAACTTGGGGCTTGAAAGCGTGCTCTCGGAGGCGTGCTTCCCTGTGAAGGTTGCGCACGGCCACATAAGATACCTTATGGAAAGCGGCGTGGATGCGGTCCTCATTCCAAGCGGGGTGAATATAAACAGGCCCTCGGACGAGTACGAAAGGGGCGTTTTCTGCCCGCATGTCCAGACCATACCCTATGTGACGAAGGTCGCCCTCCGCGGGCTTAAGGCCCTATCCCCGGTGATAAATACATCGCTGGGGAAAAACCGCATGATAAAAGAGCTTCAAAAGGCATTCGGGCCCTTCGGGGCGAGCAGGATAGATATCGAGGCCGCGCTCGAAGACGCCGAAAGGGCGCAGAAGGAGCTTGAGACCGCCATAAGGGAAAAAGGCAGGGAAGTCCTCGGCGGACTCAAGGGCAAGACCTCGGTCGTAATAGTGGGCAGGTCGTACAACGCCTTTGAAAAGGGTATGAACCTTGAGATACCGCAAAAGCTCGCAAGTTTGGGCGTGCTCGCAATCCCGATGGATTTCCTCCCCTTGGGCGACATCCCGATAAGCATGGACTGGCCGAATATGTACTGGCGAAGCGGCCAGCGGATACTTAAGGCGGCAAGGTTCATAAGCAAGACCCCGGGGCTTTATCCCATCTTCATAGGGAACTTCTCGTGCGGCCCGGACTCCTTCATACTTAAATATTTCAGAAAAGAACTCGGCGGGAAACCCTTCCTCCATATAGAGATAGACGAGCACAGCGCGGATGCGGGCGCAATAACCCGGTGCGAGGCGTTCTTAGACTCCATCTCCGGCGCCAAATGGTCAACGGCTGTTTCAGGAGAAAAATCGTCCATCGAGAAGAAAGCGACCCTCGGCAGAAAAAGGACCGTCTATATCCCGCGCATGTCGGACCACGCATATGCGCTTGAGGCCGCATTCGAGGCATCGGGCGTGCCGTCGGAGGCCCTTCCGGAGCCGGACAGGGAGACCGTGGACATAGGGATGAAATATGTCTCCGGAAAGGAATGCTACCCGTGTGTCGTAACCACCGGGGATATGCTTAAAAAGGTCTTTTCCCGGGGCTTCAGGCCGGAGGAGACCGCATTCTTCATGCCCTCCGGGACAGGGCCGTGCAGGTTCGGCCAGTATAATGTCTTTCACAAACAGGTGCTCGAGGACATCGGACTATCCGATATCCCCATCTTTGCGCCCAATCAGGATGCGGGCTTTTACAATGACCTCGGCATAGTCGGCAAGGACTTCGCCATGCGCGGATGGAAGGGCATCATGGCAATAGACCTCCTCTATAAGTGCCTCCATGAGACAAGGCCGTATGAAAAGGAAAAAGGGCTTTCAGATGCGCTCTACGCGGAATCCCTCGATAAGCTCAGGGCCGTGCTCTGCGGCGAAAACGGAGGCCCGGGCGTCGAAGATGTCCTCAAAAAGATAAGAAGGGATTTCGAGGCCGTCCCGAGAAACGACGAAAGGAAGCCCCTCATAGGAATCATCGGG
>CAZPPU010000142.1:0-4994 GCA_964588515.1 uncultured Nitrospirota bacterium | reverse complement strand
GAGGTCTTCGACTCCGGGCTGAAGAGACCCTGTCTCTTCTCCGACATAGTGGTCCTCTTAAGGAGGAGGACGCACCTTGCGGTCTTTGAAAACGCCCTGAGGAAGGAGGGCGTCCCCTTCATCGTCCTTAAGGGCATCGGGTTTTACGAGGAGCCGGAGATTGCGCTTTTGAGGGAGTTCGTCTCTTTCATGGTGGAGCCGGGGGACGACTGGAGCCTGTTCAACCTCCTCCGGTCTCCCGTCTTCGGGCTTGACCCCAAGAGCCTTGCCGCACTAAGAAGGGGCAGGGAAAGCCTCCTCGATGAACTCCGCGCCGACGGGAAATTCAAAAGACAGGCCGCTCTTATAGAAGGCTGGCTCGACAGACGGGCCGGCACGCCTCTTCCGCACCTCATAGAGGATATGCTCGTTGAGACCGGCGGGTGGGCGCACTTCTGGGAGAGACAAAGGCATATGAACATCAAAAAGTTCATTGCGCTCGTGGAGTCCCTTTCCTCGGACGGCCTCTCCCCGCTTGCGATACGGGAGACGCTCATCAGGCAAAGACATGTCCGGGAGGTCTCGAAGGCCAATGTGAACACCGAGGGGATGAACGCCGTACGGCTCATGACCGTGCATGCGGCCAAGGGGCTTCAGTTCCCGATGGTCTTTCTGCCCTCGCTCGATGAGTCCGATGCGCCCAAAACCCATGCGATAGCAATAGACGACGAACCCGACGAAATTGCATTCGGCTACGAGCCGGATCCGGACAGGAGAAAGGGAAACCCGCTCTTTGAGCGCATGAAGGAAAAAGAACTCGAAGAGGAAAAACGGCTCTTCTATGTGGCCGTCACAAGGGCCATGGACTACCTCTGCCTTTCGGGCGCATCGGTAGAGACCGGAAGGAATAAGCAAAGCAGGCTCTCTCGTATGCAGGATGCATTCGGGGGGGGCCACGGGCCCCTGCGGTGGCACGGCCACTCCGCAATGGAGCCCCTGCCTTTTACCCTGTTGGGCGAAGACGACATAGAGAAACGCTATGAAGCGCGAAAGACCCGGGGCGCCCCCTTAGGCGACACCTCTGCCTTCATGGACGAGCCGGCATACACGGCGCCGCTTGTTTATGAGCCCCGGAGGAAATGGCGGAATGTTACCGAAGAGCTCGACATAAGGAGGGAGCACGGAGGCGACTGGGTGACCATAGGAAGGGTCGTTCACAGGCTCTTTGAGGAGCTGTCAAAAGGGTTTCTCCCTCCGGAGAGAATCCCCGAAAAGGCCGCTCTCCTTCTGAGAGAAGAAGCCCCGGGCGAAAAGGACAGAGAGAAAATCCTTAAGACCATGCTTTCCGATATCGAAAAGCTCAAGGAAAGCGGCTATCTCGATGATATCGTCCTGCCTACTGCCCTCGTAGGATGGGCGGAGCTTCCGTTTGTCCTTGAAAAGGGCAAGACGGTCTTCCGGGGGAGGATTGACAGGCTCATACTCAAAGAGGGCGGGGTATTGCTTTACGACTATAAGACATTCCCGGTGAGGGAAGGGGAGATGCCGGAGCTTATAGAGAAGTATCGCTTTCAGATGGAGGTTTACAAGGAGGCCGCAGAGAGAATATTCCGGAGGAAAACAAAAGCGTATCTCCTCTTCACCCACCTGCCCTTGCTTGTGGAGATATAGGCCTAAGTCCTTTTCTTTGGCGCAGGGGCTCGCAGCCCCTTAAGCTCTTCCCTGAGCGCCCTATTTTCCCTCGTAAGCCTCGTCCACTTCAGGGCCTTCTCCACGGTATAAAGTATCTGCTCTTTTCTGAAGGGCTTCGTAATGAAATCGAAACCGCCCTTCTGCATGCTCTCAAGAGCGGACTCCACGGTGCCGTATGCCGTAATGATGACTACCGGGATGTCCTCGTCTACGGCCTTCACCGCGGAGAGCAATTCCATGCCGTCGAGACCGGGCATCTTGAGGTCCGCTATGACGAGGTCGAAGCCCCCCTTTTTAGCGAGGCCGAGGGCCTCCACGGGGTTGTTCGTGGTCGTGACCTCGTACGGGGTCTTTTCCTTAAGTATCATGCTCAGGAGCTTGAGCATATCCGGCTCGTCGTCTACGATGAGAAGTTTTTCCGGCATTTATGTCCCTCCTTGAGTCGTTTCTTTTGCATTGTCGTTTGCAGGCAGTGTTACTATGAATGTAGTGCCGCACCCTGCGGCCGATTCCTCCTCCGTCTTCGTCTCGAATGCTATCTCCCCGCCGTATTTCTTGATGATGCCGTATGAGACATAAAGGCCGAGGCCCGTGCCCTCGCCGACTTTCTTGGTCGTAAAGAGGGGGTCGAATATCCTCGTCCTGTGCTCTTCTTTTATGCCGTGCCCGGTATCGCAGAACCGTATCTCTACCGCCCTGCCTTCGTCCACGGCCCTTGTCGAAACCGTGAGCGTGCCTCCGCCTTTCATGGAGGAGACCGCATTGTTTATCATATTGAAAAAGACCTGCTGAAGCTCCCGCGGGTCCCCTTTGACCGTGGGCAGACCCTCTGCGAGGTGCCTGAGGGTCTTTATCTTGTTGAGGAGCAGGTTGTTGCCCTGGACGGCGAGCACGGATTCCATGTTTTTGTTTATGTCCATCGCCTCTTCCTTGTGCTCCGTGATGCGCGCAAAGCCGAGGAGGTTCTCCACGACCCCTTTTGCGCTCTGGCCCTGCCTCTCGATGGCCTTCAGCATTTCGTATTGCTCGGAGCCCTCCGGAGTCCTCTCAAGGAGCAGGTCCGTAAAGCCTAAGATTATTGCGAGGGGGTTGTTTATCTCGTGGGCCACTCCGGCCGAGAGAGTCCCCAAGGACGCCAGCTTCTCGGTGTGGTAGCTCTGCTCCTCCATCTTTTTTCTGTCCGTGATGTCCCTCGATATGCCTAAGACCGCATAGATGTTGCCCTCCTCGTCCAAGAGCCTGCGGAAATTCGTGTTGAGCCAGAACTCCCTTCCGCCTACCCTGACGGGATGTGTGCTCTGCCTCCCTTGTTTTGCCTCGAAGACCTCCTCGACGGTCATGAGCATCGTCTCCCCGCCGGGCCATGGGACTACAGCGGATATGTTTTTGCCTTTGATGTCCTCCGCGGGCCTGCCGAAGAACCCGGCCCCGTACTTGTTTATCGAAAGGAAATTCCCTTCCCTGTCCACGGTGAATATGATATCCTCGGCGTTTTCCACGAGCGACCTGTATCTCTGCTCGGACTTTTGGAGTTCCACGGTCTTCCTTTTCACTTCCCTGTCGAGGGAATCCGACCAGCTCAGGACTAAAGATACGATGGTCATGCCGCCGATGAGTATGACGACGATGACGAGGGCCTGAAGCGTAAACTGTCTTGCCTGTATCGAGCGTATTGCGCCCTCCACCTCGCTTGCCGGCGCAACGACCGCGGTCGACCATATCCGGCCCGGCCTCCATGCGAAGTTGACCGGGGAATATGCGATGAGTTTCTTTATCTTGCCTTCCTTGCCCCCGTGCCATCCGGAGACATACCAACTCATGCCCTCCTTGCCCGTGAGCATCATCTCCTTTTGTATCTCGTTTATCCGGACGAAGGATATCTTAGGCTCTTTTTGCATCCGGGCCTTGAATGCGCTCCCCCCTATGAACTCGGCCTTCGGGTGATAGAGAAAGATGCCGTTTTCGTCTATGACCCATGCGTAGCCGGTCTTTCCGGAATGCACCCCCTTTGCCACCCTTTCTATGAGCCTCGTAACATCCGTAAGAAGGATAAGGGCGCCTGAGAATTCCCTGCTTGCGCGGGGGTGGCTCTCGTCGACCGACACCTGCCAGACGGGCACCGTCATCGTCATAATGAGCTTCATGAAGCTGTCCTTGTAGACCGAGGGCCGGACATCGCCGAGCAGGAGCTTTCCCCGGTTGGCTCCCTGCCTTGCCCATGCAAGGCACTCCATATCATCCGGGTAGGGGTGGACGCTCTGGTATCCCGTGCCGTCTACCACATGGGTCTTGGGCCTGCCGCCTTCGACGAACCTTATTTCGAGGCCCCCCTCCTCCACGATGCTCGAAAGGGCGATGGACATCCGGGTGCCTATGAATACGGACTCTTTATACTGCACCGAGGGCGAGAGGCTCAAAAGGGAGACCTCTCGTTTGAGCTTGTTCAGGCTGTTTTCTATCTGCATGGACATGTGTCTTGCAAGCACAAGCTGTTGTTTGTTGAAGTCGTCGGTTACTACCTCCGTCACCTTTATCGAGGACCTCCAGCCGAGGAACAAGACGATACCGAGGAGCAGTACAGTCCCCGCCATGACCGAGACCTGAAACACCCTTGCGTTAAGCGGGCAATATCTCTTTACGAGGGAGGCTATAAGCCGGGTCAGGGCCATGGGGCTTTTAACTTTCCCCCTTGACCACAAGGACGGGGCAGTGGGAGTAGCCGATGACCTTCGATGTCACGCTTCCCATGATGAGCCGTTTTACGCCCGTCCTCCCGCGACTGCCCATTACTATCAACTCTGCGCCTTCGATGCGGGCGATATCCGTTATCACCCTGTAGGCATCGCCTTCCCTGACGAATACCGATGCCTCTACGCCTTGCTCTCCGGCCCTTTCCCTTACGGCCTCTGCAAAGCCCTTTGCCCTTAAGGCGAGTTCCTCTACGACATCAGGCGCCTCCGCATAAAACTCCGCGGGCACATCCGCAACCGACACGACCCCGAGTGCGCCCTCCGAGGAGACTGCAAGCTCGATGGCCTTTCCCGCGGCGGCGGAGCCGGACTTCGAGCCGTCGGTGGCGACTATTATGCGCTTCCATCCGACTTGCGCATTTTTGGGGACGACGAGCACATCGCATCTCCCGTGACTCACGACGCCTGCGGCCACACTTCCGACGAGGGCCTTTTCGATCCCGGATTTCCCCCGGCTTCCCATCACTATGAGGTCGAATCCGCCGTCCTCTGCGGCGTCCACGATGGCGTCCACCGGGCCTCCCTCGGCAATCGAGGCATGCATGAACACATCCTCTTCCTCGGCGACCGTCT
>CAZPPU010000141.1:3358-5092 GCA_964588515.1 uncultured Nitrospirota bacterium | reverse complement strand
GAGCCATGCCCCGAACTGCCCCTCCTGGCTTGTGATATACCAGTAGCCGGGGTCGAAGACCGTGCCGCTTACGCTCACATCCCCGGTGTGGCCCATCTTCGTAAGGAGCTCTCCGAAGTTCTTTACGCCGAACTTAAGCTGCATCCCCTTCATGACGAAGATGTGAAGCCCGGCCGTGATGCCCACGAGGACACCCATTATGGTCGTCCTCTTGGATGCGGTAAGCATCGCCCATACGCCGGCAATGTGGCTCGGGTTTGCACCTGCCTTTTTGAGATATGCCTTTTTATAGACTGCAAAATAGATTATGAGGATCAGCGCCACGGAAGGCAATATGGCGTTTATGAGGGAATTGCCGACAAAGAACCTGGCCGCGCCGGGCAATGCGCCCTTGATGAGCTTTGTATCGGCTATCGTTATGACGGGTTGGTCCCATATATAGCCGGCAAGGTACTTGTCGAACCAGCCGTCTTTGATTATGTAGGGGGAAAGCCCCTTTGCCGCGGCCGCGGTCTCCCACGACTGCGGGATGAGCTTGTCGAAGACCCCGCCCAAGTCCACAAACACCGCCTGCCCTATGCAAAGCCCGACGACCACCGCTAAGAGGTTGGTCATGTTCCCTTCGCCGACCTTATAGAGCGAGCCCGAGGCACAGCCGCCGGCAAGGACCATCCCCACGCCGAAGATGGTGCCTGCTATCAGCATGTGGATTCCAAACGGGGCTGGATGAAATGTGCTCATCCCCGTGGTCGTAAGTATCGCCTGTATTACGCTGAAAAACATCAGGGCTACCAGCACCCCGACCGCCATGCGGGGGACGCCTGCCGCAAACAAATCCCTCGAGGCAGAGGCGAAACAGAACCTCCCGTACTGAAGCTTCATCCCGTAGGCAACCCCGAACCAGATGTACACTATACGATACATATAGTATACATTCGTCTGGTAATAGAGCAGACTGACAAGGAGCAAAGCACCTACGATTATGAAGGCCCAGACCTTGTTTTTCTTCTCCATAGCCGCCAGTTCCACTGTTACCCCCTCCTTCCATGAAATCTTTTTATTGGGAATGTTAAAGCCCGTTAAGAAAACACTAATATAGAAACAAAAACCCGACTTAAATGTCAAGGGGGCGGATAAAAGACATTCACCACCGTCTCATATCTGAAAACACCGGTTGAGCTTCTGAACACTTTCGAGCCGTAACCCCCGACCTTGTCCTTAAGATATCCGGGGAGCCCGCCCTCCGTGCCGGAGATTACGACCAATATCGCAGGGGCTCCCTGCCCCTTTTCGTCATATGCGTAATATTCCGGATTTCTGTATTGCCATGTAAACCTCAGGGCCGAGGTCTCCACATCGGAAGGAGGCGGGAATGCCCTGTGGTTATAGAGAATCTTTCCACCGGTATGCATATCTAAAATGGGGACGGAGACCGCGGGGTTTACATCCCCGTCCTGGGGCAGGACGAAGACCTCGACCTCCTCCGCAGAGAGGGAATCCAAAAATTCCCCTGCCTCCTTCAGGTTCGTCTCGCTCATGCTTTTAAGAAAGGGCATATAGCCGAAGACCGAAACCGAAAGGGAAAAGGCGACGACCGCCGGCACGGCGAAATTCCTTAGCCTCCCGGACAGCCCCCTCAGCCCGTAGGCGGCCATGAGCGTAAGAGCCGGGAAGACCGGCACCGTATACCTTATCCTCTTTACCCCCATGACCAAGAGCAAAATCAGGGGGAAA
>CAZPPU010000141.1:0-3348 GCA_964588515.1 uncultured Nitrospirota bacterium | reverse complement strand
ACCTTAAGGCCTTTTCCCTGAAGGCCCGATACAGGGCGTAAATTGCGGCAAGCGTTATAAACGGATGGACCTGAAAGAGCAATGTGGATATATAGATTTCGGACCACCTTCCGAGTCCCGGCCTCTGGTAATAAAGAAGCAGGCCCAACTGCTCGGAAAAAACATCGAACTTGTAAAGCGCTATACCGCATGAAAGCAATACTGCAAAGAGTATGACCAAAAGCCCCCGTCTGAGGGCCTGCGGCTCCTGCCTCTTTTCTATTATCATTATGACAATCAAAACGGAAAGCAGGGGCCATAAAGAGTATTTCGAGAATATGCTCAAAACCATAGCGGCAACCGCAACTGCCGTGCCCCCTGTTGCGTGGGGGGCCGTGCCCCCCACAGCCCGCCTGAATGTAAAGACCGTGAGGGTAAAAAAGAACATCGTGGGCACATCAACGAGCATGAGGGGCGTCTGCGAATAAAGATAGGGTATGCCCATAAGTAGGGCGCCGGCCATAAGCCCGGTCTCCCTGTCCCTTATATCCCTGCCTAAAAGATATGTCAGGAGGACGGTCAGGGAAAAAAGCAGGGTCGTAAACACTTGAACGAAAACCCTTTCCTCCCCGAAAAACCTCAATATCAGGCCGTAAAGGAACGGGATAAGCGGCAAGTCCGTCCATGCCTGAATATCCACGCCCCATTGCCTTATGAAATACCCTACCCCGTAGACTTCGAGGTGCTTTGCCTGCGTGAAATACCGGGAGGCGTCTACAATCACCTCAGGCACGCCCCGGAAGGCAGAGGCCGAGCCAAAAGACAGGATGAAAAGCGCCCACGGAGGCAGGGCCTTCACCGAAACCCGCGCCCTTAAAACATATAAGACAAGGAGGCTTAAAAAGAGCGCAATGTATGTCTTCCATGCGGAGGCGCCTTCGAAGACCCAGCTCCAGCTCGTGAGGCGGTTGTCGTCATACCTGCGGAAGGTAAAAAGAAGCGTAAAAACGACGATTGAAAGTATGAAGATTAAGAGTGCAGGTTCGATTTTCCCGGATGCGGGGGCGCCCGCAGGGCGCGCCCCCTTAAATGCAAGTATCTTCAAGGCTCAACTGGATATTTGCCCGACTCGGCCCCGGCTATCGCCTCTTTCATGAAGCCGGCGCCGAAATATCCCTTAATCCACGAGGCCATGCCGAATGACATCGTGCGTGCGTCGTACCCCAACACCCTCAGGGCAAGCACAGGGAGGTTCTGCGTCTGACCGGTGACGCATACGAGGATTAATTTTTTGCCCTTGGGGAGTTTTGCGAGGTTTTCCGGTTTCAGGATTTCGTTATAAGGGATGTAGATGGAACCGGGTATCTTTCCGCCCTTCTGTCCGGGCGGGTTAGGCCTCACATCCACGACCTGAAAGTCCGTCTTTTTTTCGGCTATCCATTTTGCGACATCCGCGGCCTTTACCTGCCAGTTGCCCTCGGCAGGCCCCTTCATGAGCACTGCGTTAAGCTTTGCGGCCATGTCGTCCCCGGCATACGCAGGGACAGCTATCAGGAGCACAACCGCCAAAAGAATCCACTTCCTCATAACCTCACTCCTTTCTTTAAATGGGGGCTCCGCCCCAATCCCCGCCGGGGGCCGATGGCCCCCACACCCCCTATTGCGCAGGAGGCCGTGCCTCCCTACCAGCAGACTACCTTGTCGCTTGAGAATATCTCATCCACGATTGCCTCGTATGAGACATCCTTCTTGGACATGTCTATGACCCTCACCTGATTGTCCTTCTTCTGGACCTCTATAACCGTGGTCGAAAGCTTCGACGGGCCTTCCTTTAAAAGATGCACTATCTTCATACCGGTCTCCTTTACAGGTTTATAACCCTGTCTGCCTCATGAAACATGGTTGCATTATTGAACTGGCTTCCGCAGACTATCTCCGCAGGGAGGCCGTCCTTGACCGGGACATTGAGCTTCCCGGTGCTGTGGTCGCAGAAGGCCATCGTAACCCCCTTGGCCTTGCATAACTCCCTGAAAGAAGGATTTCCGAGGAGCTTCGTCCCCACGTCCATGTTGAAGATTACTACTTCGTGGCCCTTTTTGACGGCGGCCTTCGTCAGGCCGACTGCGTCGTCGAGATGCCTGTCCGTCGTGACCAATATCCCGAGCTTCATATTTCCCCCCCCTCCGTTTCCTTTACGCCCGTTAACAGGGCAGTGTGAATATTTAATAGAAACTTGGTGGAAATGTCAATACACCCTAAGGGGTCGGGCTTTTCCGAAGGCGAAAGAAGATGGACTAAGAAAATCCGTATAGAAAATGGTAAGCTTAATATGAGCACGGAAATAAGGAGGCCGGTAAATGAAAGACGAAGAACTTTTAAGGCGCATTACCTATAACCCTGCCATATTCGGCGGCAAGCCTATTATCCGCGGCATGCGCATAGCCGTGGAGCACATCCTCGGCATGCTTGCCGCAGGCTCGACAGTCGAAGAGCTTCTTAGGGAATACCCGTTTCTGGAAAAAGAGGACATACAGGCGTGCCTTTTTTAAAGTATAGCGGTCAGGCCCCGGTGAAATCCCACTCGACGAGAAAAACGGGATAATTTAGGGCTGAATACCCTGCCCTCCTATTTCAATCAACCGTAAAGTCGTATACAACAAGCTGGCGGCTGTCCTGAGACTGAGGGGCGATGATTCCATACTCGCCGGATGTAAGAGAATCCGGAAAAGTTATTTCATAAAGGTTCTTGCCTACTTCGTCCTTCCCCGCCCTTTTCCATTTGAATTCCACCTTGCCGTCTACATCTCTTATTTCAAAATAACCTTCCATACCTGGAGGGCGCACTACTTTAACAAACCTGCGTTTTTGTCTTCCTTGCTGTAAAAACCTTACAACCTGTATATCCTTACGAGGGTCGAATCTCGTAATAAATTTAGGCTCTTTTCCTATTTTAGATTTTGCAAAGAGGCCGTTTAAGCCTAAAACTCCCTGATCCCAGCTATCACCGCCTATTAGTGTCATACCAAAAGACCACTGGAGGTAGGGCTCGGCATAATTCAAGCCTACATACCAGCCGTTGTCATCCCATAACATATCGCCTTCAGGCAGGGATATCCTGCCTTCGGGTGGAGTGACTGGAGGCATTTTATCCATCATTGCCTTTATGATTTTCTCACCGACCTTATTTTCCTTAAGACGCAAAATCTCCTCTAAAGAGGTATCGAAATTTGCCTTGGAGTCCTTTATCTTTACAATTATAAAATCCTCCGAGAATCCGGCTTTCACCATCTTTATAACGGTTTCGTTAGTGAGGACTTCCTGCGGGAAAGCAGGATTGCCGTAGAGCAAGAAAAAAACTGCCGCTGAAAA
>CAZPPU010000140.1:2237-5124 GCA_964588515.1 uncultured Nitrospirota bacterium | reverse complement strand
CGGGACGCCCTGCCTCTCCATCGCCTCATAAAGAGGCTGTCTCGGCCAAGGCGGGGTAAAGTCTATGATATGCTCCCCGCACGGGGCCTTCAGCGTCCCGAGGGTTTTTTCCGCGACATGGCAGAGCATCTCCTCTATGAAGGACATGAGGAACCTGTAGTCCTTGTATGCGATATAGAATTCGAGCATCGAAAACTCCGGGTTGTGCTTTGTCGAAATGCCCTCGTTTCTAAAGTTCCTGTTGAGTTCGTAGATTCTCTCATAGCCTCCCACGAGGAGTCTCTTAAGGTAAAGCTCCGGCGCGATCCTGAGGTAGAGGTCTATGCCCAACGCTATGTGATGGGTCCTGAAGGGCTTTGCCGCGGCCCCTCCGGGGATGGACTGCATCATGGGGGTTTCGACCTCGATGAAGCCGCGGGATTCGAGGAAGTCCCTCATGGCCTTTATGGCGGCGCTTCTTTTCCTGAAGGTCTCTTTTACCTCCGGGTTTACGATGAGGTCCACATACCTCTGCCTGTACCTCTGCTCTATGTCCTTTAGGCCGTGCCATTTCTCCGGCAGTGGTCTCAGGCTCTTTGCAAGGAGGGCAAAGTCCTCGACCTCCACCGTAAGCTCGCCCGTCTTTGTCTTAAAAAGTTTCCCATGGACGCCGATTATGTCGCCGACATCCAATTTCTTGAATATGCCGAATTTTTCTCCGAGGACATCTTTTTTGAAATAGAGCTGAATCCTGCCGGTTGCATCTAAAAGATGTGCAAACGATGCCTTCCCGAAGTCTCTCAGCCCCACGAGCCTGCCTGCCATCGAGCAAGGCGAAGGGTTTTCGGCGAGGCTCTCTTTTTCGGAATTGCCGTATTTTCCGATAAGCTCCGAGGCATGGTCTCCGGCATCGAATGCGTCCCCGAAGGGCTTTATTCCCGCGGCCATGAGCTCCTCGATGTGCTTAAGCCGGCTCCTTATATGTTCGTTTAATTCCTCCAGCATAAGTTTGTGATTATAAAGGGATATCTTAAGGTTAGTCAAGCATGCCGGATTTATTGACACATCTTTGCGTGATGTGATAGTGTCAAAGACATGGTAGATAAGGCCTCAATAGTAAAAGAAGCCCAGAAATATCTATCGAAAGGCCAGATAGACAAGGCGATAGCGGAATGGGAAAAATTCCTTAAGGAGTCTCCGGACGGCCCGACTTATAACACCATCGGCGACCTCTACCTGAAGAAGGGCGACAAACAGCCTGCCATAGACGCCTTCCACAAGGCGTCGAAGATATTCAGGGACGAGGGGTTTTCCCTCAAGGCCCTTGCCCTCTATAAAAAAATACTCAACATAAACCCCGCAGACGGAGACTCCCTTTTCGCTCTCGGCGAGCTTAACGAGGAAAAGGACATAGCCACCGATGCGATAAAATATTACCTTGCGGCCGCCGATGCCTTTTCAAAGGGCAACCAGAAACAAAAGCTCCTTCAGACCTATGACAAGATACTGAACCTTGCGCCTACGAATATCCCCCTCAGGGTGAAGATTTCCGAGCTCTTCTCCAAAGAGGGCTTTGTGGCCGAGGCCGCAAAGGAATATGTGGAGATAGGCAGTATCTATGACAGTCAGGGCGACTATGCGGCCGCAAACAAGTTCCTTACAAAGGCTCTCGAAATCAAACCCGGAAACAGGGACGCCCTGCTTTCCTTAAGCAGGGTCTTTGAGCACTTAGGGAGGTTCGATGAGGCCATCGAATATATAAAGAAGGCCATGGAGGCCGGCGAGGAAAACGAACTCCTCCTCAGGGTCGGCAGGCTCCTTGCGGAGAAGGGCGATTTCGATGAGGCCGTATCGCATGTAACGAAGGTCGTGGAGGCCGAGGCCGCAAACCTCCCTGCCAAGAGGCTCCTCGGCGACATATATGTGAAGAAGGGCGATATGCCGATGGCATGGGCCCAGTACAACACCGTGCTTGACGAGATGATATTCAAGGAAAACTACACGGAGGCCATAAGCCTCCTTGAGATGTTCAAGGAAGTGGACCCGATAGAATCGAGGCGGAAACTCATTTCCCTTTACAAACAAATCGGTGAAAACGCATCCGCGGTAGCGGAGCTTGCCTCACTTGCCGAAATATACGAAGGCAGTGGGATGCAGTTTGAGGCCATCAAGTGCTATCAGGAGGCCCAATCCATCCAGCCGGAGGCCGCCGGGATTAAGGAGAAGATAGCGTCCCTCGAAAAAGAGTTAGGCATCGAGGCCCCGGAGAAGACCCCGGAGGAGGTCCTCACAGAGGCGGACATATTCCTCAGGTACGGCCTTTACGACGAGGCCCGGAACCTGCTTGAGGGCCTTAAGGTAAGGACCCCGGAGAATATGGACCTCCATCTCAAACTCAAGGCCCTTTACATGGACACAAACGACAGGGAACAGGCCGTCACCGAATGCATCGTGCTTGCCGAGCTTTACCGCAGGGCGGGCGAGGACGCAAAAAGGGAGGCCGTCCTCGGCGAGGCATACGACATCAACCCGGAGGACCCGAGGCTTGCGGGAAAGGCCCCTGCGCCGGCGGCGGAACGGCCGGCGGCCGTGGGCCCCGCGCCGCCCTCTATAGAGGACTATGCCGAGGAGGTTTCCGAGGCCGACTTCTATGTAAAGCAAGGGCTCCCGGAAGAGGCGGCAGAGATATACAGGCGGCTCTTGGACATGTTCCCGGATAACGAGGAACTGAGGACGAAGCTCGAAGGCGTGGAGGGCGCAGTGCGGGCCGGTGTTTCCGCCGAAAAGCCCATGGCGGAGGAGACCCTCTCATTGGAGGAGTTCATAACCCCGGAGACCCATGCGGCGGAGGAGCTCAAGGAGCCGGAGCTTGAGAGCGAGGTGCTCGAGATATTCGAGGAGTTCAAAA
>CAZPPU010000140.1:0-2227 GCA_964588515.1 uncultured Nitrospirota bacterium | reverse complement strand
CAAAAGAGCTCGAGGCCGAGGACTCCGAGACCCACTACAACTTGGGCATCGCCTATAAGGAGATGGGGCTTATGGACGATGCGATAAGGGAGTTTCAGATAGCCAAGCACGACCCCAAGTTATTCGTCAACGCCGAAAGCACTCTGGGGATGTGCTACATGCAGAAGGGGCTTTATCCCCTTGCGGCCGAGGCCTTCTCAAGCGCACTCATGAAGGTAGAGACAAGGGATGAATCCTTCTGGAGCCTGAATTACGACCTTGCCGAGGCCTACGAAAAGGCAGGGAAACCGAGCGAGGCCTTCCAGCTTTATATCGGCGTCTACGGATGGAACTCCGGATTCAGGGATGTGGCCGGTAAGATTAACTCCCTTAAGGCCGAGGCGGGCGAGATGCCGCCTCCGCCACCCCCCGGAAAACCCGCCCCTGCGGAAACTACACGCACCGGGACCCAAAGACCACTTGAACAAAAAAGGAAAAGTAGGGTATCTTATATATAACGGTACCCTATGGACTATCTCGGATACTATAAGCTTAAGGAGCACCCGTTTTCCAATGTCGTAGACAACAGGTTCTACTATAACAGCGTAGAGCACTCCCGCGCCCTCATAAAGCTCAAGTACGCCGTGGACACCAAAAAGGGGCTTGCCGTCGTCACGGGCGATACGGGCGCCGGAAAGACCACGCTCGCAAGGAGGCTCCTCGAGGACCTCGACGAGAACCTCTACGAGGCCACGCTCCTCGTGATTATACATTCCTCCGTAAGCAGTGACTGGCTCCTCAAGAAGTTGGCGATACAGTTAGGCATCGCCGATGTCGGGGAAGACAAAGTGGAGCGCCTCAGCCAGATTTTCAGGCGGCTCAGCGAGATAAGCGAGCAGGGCAAGACCGCAGTCATTCTCATGGACGAGGTTCAGATGCTCAAGTCCAAGGAGATAATGGAGGAGTTCAGAGGGCTCCTCAACATGGAAGGCGCAGACGGCAAGATGATAAACCTCATCTTCTTCGGCTTGAGCGAGCTCGACGATGTTCTCAGCCTCGACGAGCCCCTCAAGCAGAGGATTGCGGTAAGGATCCACATAAAGACCTTCTCCGAAGAAAACACCCGGGAATACATAGACCACAGGCTCAAGGTTGCGGGATGCGAGAAAAGCCCCTTCGATGCGCCCGCTATAAGGGCGATCTACAAGTACTCAAAAGGGCTTCCGAGGCTCATAAACACCATATGCGACAACGCCCTCCTTGAGGGCTACCTGTTTAAGTCGCATGTCGTAGACGAATCCATAATAAAGGCCGTAGCCATAGACCTCGGGCTTAACAATGTATAAGGGGGCTCTCCCTTAAAGCCCGATTGCGCCGAGGGCATCTCTGAGACTGCTTACCGCCGTTATATCGAGGCCGAAGTCGTTCCTTAGTCTCTCCCGGTTGGATTTAGGGACGATTGCCTTTGTAAAGCCTATCTTGGATGCCTCTTTGAGCCTGAGCTCCGCCTGGCTTACGGCCCGTATCTCGCCGGAGAGCCCGACCTCTCCGAAGACGACCAGTCCGGGCTCGACCGCCTTTTCTCTTAGGGAGGACGAAATTGCAAGCGATATCCCGAGGTCCACGGCGGTCTCCGTAATCTTAAGCCCGCCCACGACATTAGTGAATATGTCCATGCCCCCTAAGTGAAGCCCGGCTATCTTTTCGAGCACCGCAATCAGGAGGTTCACCCTCTGGTAGTCCATCCCTATGGATGTCCTCCGGGGGACGCCGAATACCGTGGGGGAAACGAGGGCCTGTAGCTCCACGAGGAGGGGCCTTGTGCCCTCGAGGCTTGCGGCGACTACCGAGCCCGGGACGTCCTTGGGTCTCTCCGAAAGGAAAAGTTCCGATGGGTTTTCGACCTCCTTCATGCCCGCATCCGTCATCTCAAAGACCCCCATCTCGTGCGTGGAGCCGAACCGGTTCTTCACGGCCCTCAGTATCCTGTATGAATGCCCCCTGTTGCCCTCGAAGTAAAGCACGGTGTCCACTATGTGTTCTAGGACCCTCGGCCCGGCTATGGCGCCTTCTTTTGTGACATGCCCCACGATGAAGACCGGCACGCCCGCCCTCTTTGCATAGAACATGAGTTTCGTTGCGCACTCCCTCACCTGCCCGACGGAGCCGGGCGCGGAGGCAAGCTCCTCCGTGTACATCGTCTGGATGGAGTCCACGATTATGGCCCCGGGTATCTCTTTTTCCGCAA
>CAZPPU010000139.1:0-5142 GCA_964588515.1 uncultured Nitrospirota bacterium | reverse complement strand
CGAACGGCCGGAACTGCTTATGGCGATGAGCACATCCCCTCCTTCGGCGAACATCCCGATGGGTTTTTCGAAGACATGCGCGTAGCCGAAGTCGTTTCCGAGACAGGTCAAAGAGGAGCTGTCGTTGAAGGCGATCGCCCTGATGCCGCCGTTTTTCCAGAAGTCCACGGCCATATGGCTTGAGATGGCGGCGCTTCCGCCGTTTCCGATGAACATGACCTTGACGGGCTTCTCCGCAATCATCCGGCAGGACATCTCCACCCCCTTATCGAGGTCCATCGCGGAGCCGTCTCTGCCCGTAACACCTACGGAGCCCATCAGGGACATCAGGTTTTTGAAATAGTTTTCTGCCGGTTTTGTCATTTTCGTCCTCACTTTAAAAGGGCATAGATGAACTGAAGGAGTTCCTGTTTTTCAACGGATTTCTTATTGCACACTATCCGGACCGCAAGGGCCCCGACCGCATTCCCTATGAAGGAGACGAGGTCCATGGGCATCCCCTTTGCAAAGCACGGGGCCGTGTACGCAAAGAATGCGTCTCCCGCGCCGACCGTGTCCACCACCTGCGAGGAGAAGACCGGCGTGTGATTGACCCCGCCGCCCCTGCCTACCCCTATAGAGCCCTGTTTGCCGAGCGTCACTATCAGGTAGTCGGTGTTTATCTTTCCGGCTATGCGCCCGGCGACATCCCTTATATCGGAGAATCTGTCCTGTGCGGCAAGCCTCAACTCGGGCTCGTCGAGGCACACATAGTTCTGCCCGGTATATTTCGTGATGAGGTTGAAGCCGGCGTTTGCCCCGTTTGTCTGGGCGTTGATGGCAAGGGCCTTTGCCCCTTTGGTTATTGCATTTATGACCTTCTCCGTAATGGAGTCGTGGCCGTAGTCGTAGACCATGACGAGGTCGTAATCCGGGAGCTCGGACTTGAGGCGCTCGACGACGGAGGCCTCAAGCCCCTCGCCTATGTAGCTGTCGTTCAGGTAGTTCACCTCGAATATCTTCTGGTTCAGGTACTGGTTTATATATCTCTTTTTTACGATAGTGGGGCCGTCGCTCCGGTAGAAGAAGCGGGACTTCACATTCGGCTTCAGGTTGGAGGCGATGAAGTCCTCCCTCGTGTCCTCGCCGCCGAGGAGGCTGAAGAGCTTTACGCTGTCGCAAATGCCCGCTATGTGGTTTGCGACGGCGAAGACCCCGCCTGCGAAGGCCTCGTGGCTCAGGTATTTGTTGACTATCAGGTGCGACTTCAGACTGCGGTTCATGGACTTGCAGTAATGGTACTCGTCTATGATGCCGTCGCCGATAAGGAGCACCTTCATGTCCTTAAGGCCGTTGAGATGGTCGGCGATGTAGTCGAAGCCGTATTTCCGGCCGAAGTCCGCAAGGAAGCTCTTTGTCTCCTCCGGGTAGATGTCCAGGATGCTGTTGATGATCGCCGAGGAGCTGAAGGAAAACCCTTCGGTCTCGTAGAGTCTGGTCTTTCCGAAGTAGAAGTCCTTCTCCTCCTTGAATATCTTTTTGTGGATTTTCTGGTCGCGCTCCTTATATGCCTGCCCTTTTGCGAAGATGTCCGGCTTGATTTTCTTTACGCATTCGAAGGGGACCTCGTCGTCCACGATGCAGGCGTAGTCCACCATGGAGAGCGATGCGACATTTTCGAGGCGCATGGCCTCTGGGAAGATGGGCCTTCCGGGCCCCCTCCTCACATCCTTGTCCGCGATGACGGTGACGATGAGCACATCGCCCTGTTCCTTTGCGGAATTCAGGTGCCTTATGATGCCCGGGTGTATGAGGTCGTATATCCCGTGGCTCTGGACGACGACCTTGCCCGCCTTCCTGAGACTTGCCGCTTTTCTTACGAGGTCGTCTATGTGCAGGGTCTTATCCTTGGTCGTTTTTCCCATGGCCTTGCCTTAGGTGTTTGTTTATCAATCCGGTGGATGAAAAAACGACCTCGTGGGTGAATTTCATCTCCGCGCCTATTTCCTTTAAAACTTCGTATTCCCGCTCGAACTTGCCGGTCTTGTCCTTCATGTTTTCGAATTCCTGCCCCTTGACATATATGTCGGGCCTGAGCAGTCTCAGGGTCTCTTCCGCGGTGGGCCACTTGTTGACCGCGGCATAATCTACGCATTCGAGGGCGGCCACGGACTCTACCCTCAGGCCCTGGTCGAAGACCGGTCTGCCCTCGCCCTTGTCTATATAAATGTCGGGCGTGACGGTCACTATAAGGACATCTCCCATTTTCTTTGCGGCCTGAAAATGCCTGATATGGCCGGGGTGCATCAGGTCGAAGCACCCGTGGCAGAGGACTATTTTTTTGCCTTCGGATTTCAGTCTCGCCACCTCCGGGGCCAGCCTGTCTAACCCGATAACCTTACCCATTTTCGATGCCTTCTATTGCGCTCCAGAGCGCGGGGACGGTCTCGGAGTGGTTTCCCCTTACATAGAAGCTCTCGCCGCCGTCGGAGCAGGTCCGTATGAGCATCGTCTTCCACGGCCTGAAATAATAGCCCGGCTCCTCTTTCGGCGGCTCCTCGGAGAAGTCCCGCGGCAGTTTCTGAAGGTCGCAGACGAGCATGGCGAAATGCCTTATATCCCCGCCCCCCTGTCTTGCAACATTCCTTGCCATGCTCAGGGCCTTGAGATAGACTTCCGGAGCGGTTACGGCGCTCCCGAAGTTCATAATGACCCCGCCTTCGAGTCCTTCGAGGACGGAGGCGAATCTCAAGAAATCGTTATAGGAAAGCGCGCCCGTTGCGGCCCCGTCGCAGTTTGGGTGCTCATGTATTATATCGAAGCCTATCCCGACATGGACGGTTGCCGGGACATTCAGCCTGAAGCAGGCCGCAAGGACGCTTGCCCGCCTGTAGGGGAAATCCGAGTTCTCTATGAACCTCCCGACGGACTCTCCGAGGCCGGCGGTTTTATCCCGTGCATATGCCTCGTTTATGATGTCGTTCAAGCGGGCCGTTTCTTCCCAGAGCCCGAACCGGCCGTCCTTTATATACCTATCATGGCAAGCTCGAAATCGTGGATTATGCACGAGCCGTTCATGGCCATACAAGTGATATAGCCTCTTTCCATCAGGTCTATCAGGTAGTTCTGGACGCCGCTACGGAGGACATGCCCTCCCATCATGAGGATTATCTCGCTTCCGTTTGCCTTTGCCTTTACGATGCGGGAGGCGACCGTCCGGAGCGAATCGTTTGTGCATCCTGCGGCCTTCAGCGGTTTGATTACGCCGATGTCGAGGTCGTGCGCCCTGTCGCCGAGGCTTAGGAGCCGGAGTCTCGACCTGTCGACTACTTGCGCAGTTTTACGCACTCCTTATTTTAACACACGGATACGCATAACAATCCTCTTGCAATCGTCCGCGGAAGTGATATGCTTCTTTCAGGGGGCGACCTCAAATCCGGTTAAGGAGGGTAATGATGAAGGCATTGGCGTTTGCGGTCTTTTTAGTCTTTTGCCTTTCGACTGCCGCAATCGGGGCGGAGTATGTCGGCTCGACAGGCTGTTTCAAGTGCCACCCGGAGGAGTTTAACAACTGGAAGACCTCCGGGCACCCCTACAAGCTCAGGCCCGCCTCGGCGGCCATGTTTGCGCCGCTTCCGCTCCCTAAGGGCTACGCATGGGACGACATAACCTATGTGATAGGCGGCCACAGGTGGAAGGCCCGCTACATAGACAAAACGGGTTACATAATAACCACGGACAAAGAGGGCAAGGCGATGCCCACGCAATGGAACATCGCAACCGGCAGGTGGGTGGACTATAACCCCGGCAAGAAAACGCCCTATAAGTGCGGGCCCTGTCACATGACCGCCTACTCAGCCGAAGGACATCAGGACGGCCTCGAGGGCATAGTCGGCACATGGGTTGCCCCGGGAATACACTGCGAGGAATGCCACGGCCCGGGCAGTGAGCATGCGATGGCCGGCGATAAGATGAAGATAAAGCTCGACCGCTCTTCCGCCCTGTGCGGAAAGTGCCACATAAGGGGCGAAAAGGCGAAAATCCCCGCAAAGGGCGGATTTATCGAGCACCACGAGCAGTATAACGAATACACGGCAAGCCCGCACGCAGGCAAGATTGACTGCGTGACCTGCCACGACCCTCACAAGCCGGCCCGGTTCGGCGTAAAGGTCGCTTGCGGAAGCTGTCACGGAAAACAGGCAACCGCATTCGAGGGCAGTCTCATGCAGATGGCCGGTGTTCGGTGCATAGATTGCCATATGCCCAAGGCAGGCAAATCCGCCGAGGCTAAAGGGAAGTTTATGGCAGATGTCCGCACCCACAACTGGAAGATAAGTCTTGACCCGAAGGCCATGATGTTCGCCGAGGAGGGCAAAGTCGCAACCGGAATCCTCACGCTCGATTTCGTTTGCCTACAGTGTCATGGTGGAAGGGACATCAAGTGGGCGGCCAAGAAGGTCAAGAAGGACATCCACTCGTATAAGAAAAAGGCGCAATAACCCGATAAGTATAAAAGATTAATGCGGGGGCCGGCCGGCCAATATCGCAGGAGGCCGTGCCTCCCCCGCACCCCCATCTTCCCTGCAAACCGCATAACTGCTTGATAAAAAAGGGGAAATTAGAGATTCCGGCCCCTTGTCAAGTTCCTATTGACTAAAGACGATTTTTTTATTATATTAATAGGTTATAAGAGCGGGCGGGGTAGTGTTGCCTTTTCAAGCCACCGTAGCTCAGCAGGCAGAGCAGCTGATTTGTAATCAGCGGGTCGGGGGTTCGATTCCCTTCGGTGGCTTACGGAGGAGAGGTTCCCGAGCGGCTAAAGGGGACGGGCTGTAAACCCGTTGGCTTAAGCCTACGGAGGTTCGAATCCTCCCCTCTCCACTTGGGAAGATTTGAGATTTGAAATTTGAGATTTTAAATAATGCGGGAGTAGCTCAGTGGTAGAGCGTCAGCCTTCCAAGCTGAGGGTCGCGGGTTCGAATCCCGTTTCCCGCTTTAGGTGCGAAGGTTTGAAATTTTATGTTGCCCATGTAGCTCAGTCGGTAGAGCACATCCTTGGTAAGGATGAGGTCACCGGTTCGATCCCGGTCATGGGCTCTGGGCAAACAGAATAGGAGGTTTTTATGGCTAAGGCTAAGTTTGAGAGGGTCAAGCCCCATGCTA
>CAZPPU010000138.1:4750-5190 GCA_964588515.1 uncultured Nitrospirota bacterium | reverse complement strand
TTATCGTTTCCTTAGTTTAAGTAGCCTGTCGAGGATGGCATGGGAAAGCGCTTCCTTTGTTATGAGCGGGAGGGCCTCCTCAAATCCCCTGCCTATGAGCACGGCCCGGTTCGTCTCCGAGCCGAAGCCCGAATCCTTCCTGCTTACATCGTTAAAGACCATCATGTCTGCGCCTTTTTCCCTCAGCTTCCGTCTGGCCCTTTGGAGGTTGTTTCCGAACTCCGCGGAAAACCCGATTAGAAGGGGTCTTTTCGGCAGGACGCTCAACCCCTTGAGTATGTCCGGCGTTCTTTTAAGGGCGATTGACCTTACGGACGCCTTATCCGGCTTCCCTTTACGCCTTGCCCCGGGGTAAAAATCAGCAGGCGCGGCCGCCATTATGACTGCGGCAACACCCTTTATATTGCCAAGCACCGCATCTCTCATCTCGACTGCGGTCT
>CAZPPU010000138.1:0-4740 GCA_964588515.1 uncultured Nitrospirota bacterium | reverse complement strand
TCTCTACCGGGATAAACTTTACCCCTTCGGGGGGCGCAAGCGAAGACGGGCCGCTTACGAGAGTTACATCCGCGCCCCTTGCCTTTCCTGCGGAGGCGAGGGCATAGCCCATCCTGCCCGTTGACTTGTTGGAGAGGAACCTCACTTCGTCCATGTACTCCCGTGTGGGGCCGGCGGTGAGGAGTATTTTTCTGCCCGTGAGGTCCTTTTCGATGAGTGCGGCCCGCACGGCCTCGATAATCTTCTCCGTCTCGGCAAGCCTGCCTATGCCCTCCTCCCCGCAGGCAAGGAGTCCCCTTTCCGGGGGGACGACCGTGACATTTTCGCCTAACAGCGAGAGGTTCCGCTTGAGGGCCGGGCTTTCATACATCCGCCAGTTCATCGCAGGGGCTATGACTACCGGGCCCCTGAAGGCGAGAAAGCATGCGCTTAAGAGGTCGTCGGCAAGGCCGTTTGCCATCTTTGCTATCGTGTTTGCGGTGGCAGGGGCGATGACCATGAGGTCGGCTTGCCGGGGCAGTTCTATGTGGGCCAGCGGCTCATCGAAAAGTCCGGTGTGGACCTTGCCGCCGGAGGCGAGTTCAAGGGAAAGCGCTGTTGCGAACCGCTCGGCGGCCCCGGTCATCACGACCGAGACTTCGGCCTCTTCGTTTTTGAGTCCTCTAACGAGGTCGAGCGCCTTGTATGCGGCCACACTGCCGGTTACGCCTAAGAGGACACGGCTATTCTTCAGGCTCTTCGGCACTCTCCTTCTTCTCTCCGAAGATCTCATCGAGGGCGCGTTTGGATTCCTCTCGCTCGTGCAGGTAGACCTTCAGGTCCTTTTCGAGCTCGGTGATGTCCTCGGGGACGGTCTCGCGCCTTCTTTCCTCGAGGAGTTTCCTGAAGTCGAATTTCTTGAACTCTTCCTTCTTGACCCTTGCCTCCTCGCCGACGAGGAACTCAAGCACCCCTTCGATGGTCTCCTCGAGGGCCGCGGAAGTGGGCTTCTTGCCCTTAGTCTTTATCTTCGGCTTCACGCCGAGGGCGATCTCCTTTGCCCTCTGCGAGGCAACGACCACGAGCCTGAACCTGCTGTCGAGCTTCTTCTTGTCCATCTCTATGGGCAACGATACTACATCCATCCGCCTACCTCCTGCGTAATAGGAAATTTTTCATGACCCATGAGGGGTCGAGCCTTTCTCTCCCGAGCCTCTTTGCGGCGACAATCGAGCGAAGCTCCGTCAGGGCCTCGTCAAAGACCCTATTTACTATAACATAATCGTATTTTTTATACTCTTTTATCTCCTTTACGGCCCGGTCGAGCCTTTTTGCTATCTCGGCCTCGGAGTCGCTCATCCTGCCATGGAGCCTCTCCCTGAGGGCCCGCCACGAGGGCGGAAGGACGAATATGTAGACTGCATCCTTGTAGAGGAGTCTGAGCTTTCGCGCGCCCTGCACATCTATGTCCAATATGACATCTATGCCCTTTCCGAGCATCTCCCCGAGCCTTTTTTCCGATGTCCCGTAGAGGTTTCCGTGCACCTTCGCCCATTCGGCGAACTTTCCGGCCCTCTGCATCCGCATGAACTCCGCCTCGCTCACGAATGTGTAGTCCCTGTCTGCAACCTCTCCGGGTCTTTTCTTTCGCGTGGTGTAGGAGACCGAGTGCCTGATGCCCGGCATCTTTTCGCTCAGCAGTTGGCAGAGGGTGGTCTTGCCCGCGCCCGAGGGGGCGGAGACGACGAAGAGGTTTCCCTTAATCTTGCGCACCTTCTTCCTTGCCTCCTTGAAACCTCTGCGCTATGGTCTCCGACTGGACGGCGCTCATGATTACATGGTCGCTGTCCGTGATTATAATTGAGCGCGTGCGTCTGCCCGCAGTGGCGTCTATGAGTTTGCCCCTGTTTTTGGCCTCTTCCTTGAGCCGCTTCATAGGGGCGGGGGCCGAAGACAATACGGCCACCACCTTCCCTGCGGCGACCGCATTGCCGAACCCTATGTTCACGATATAAGGCGGCGAGTGTTTCGCATCTGCCAAAGCAACCTCCAAATATTCATTGCGCGGGAGGCCGTAGCCCCATAGTCGCCGTGGCCCCCTACTGGATGTTCTGCGCCTGTTCCCTCAGGCTTTCGGTCTCTTCCTTCATCTCCACCGCCGTCCGGGTGATTTCCGCCTGCTCGGACTTCGATGCGATGGTGTTTATCTCCCTATTAAGCTCCTGTAGGATGAAATCGAGCTTCCTGCCTATTTTACCACCTTCCGAGACGGTTTTCTTCATGTAATCGAGATGGCTTTCGATGCGCGCAAGCTCCTCTGTGATGTCCGCCTTCTCGGCCGCCTTACCGGCCTCCATTATGAGCTTTGACTCATCGGCCCCTTCCGGGAGAAACAGTGCGAGTCGTTCCCTGAACTTCTCCCTTGCGGACTCAAGGGCTTGCGGGTATGCGGCCCGGAGCCTTTCGTTGAGGGCCTTGAGTTTTCCGGCCCCCTCAAGCAGTATCGCCCCTACCGCCTCGCCTTCTTTGAGCCTCATCGACTCCAACTCCTCGAGGGCCTTTCCGACGGCCCCGAAGAGTTCGGCCTCATCGTAACCGGCCTCCTCGGTTATGAGGAGCTCTTTCCAGTCGAAGGTCGCCTCGATGCCTATTTCCCCGCTCAGGGAGAGCTCCTCTTTAAGGGTATTGAATGCCGAAATCAGCTCCCTTGCGAGGGCCGTGTTGGGCCTGAGCCTCATCACCCCTTCGCCCGTTATGGACACGGATATGTCGAACTTCCCCCGCTCGAAACGCTCCTTTACCATGTCCCTCAGGGCAATCTCGTGCCTGATAAAGACGGGCGGCATCCTGAATGTAATCTCGAGGAACCGGTGGTTGAGACTGCGGGCCTCGACCCTGAAAGGGCCGCTTTCGGCTGAGCCGAACCCGGTCATGCCATGGACCATAATTTAAGAATGATAACTTAGAAGGTAGAATTAGTCAAACGAAGCGTGCTTGAAGCGAGGTGTCTGCTACCAGTTTTTTACATTGTCCTGCGTTATACTCAGAAGAGTTCCGGCTACCGGTGTGCCGTTTTTTCCGGTTGCATTTGCAGTAAAGCCGTTGGTAATGCCGGCCGTATATACATAATTTATGGAATAGGTGAAATTCAGGCTTGCATCCTCACCCGGCTTAAATCCCGGAAGGCAGGCCTGATTGGCCCCGCAGTCCTGTATGTTCGCCAGACCGGCTATGGTTCCGTCTGCAGTCGCCCAGCTCGGCGCATACTCTCCCCTTTCGGCCATGAACTGCTCCTGGATGTTTCTCAGGGCCTCGAGGTTAACTTCCGCTTCCTTAAGGTAGGCCTTCGTCCTTTGCCCGAGAAGCATCGGAACGGCAATGGTCGCAAGGATTGCGATTATGCTTATGACGACGAGCAATTCTATGAGCGAAAAGCCCGATTCCCTTTCAGCTCTCATCTTTTAATCTTACCACAGGCGAAAACATAAAGGGGGGATATTATCCCCCCCTTAAAGAGAAACCCTACTTTGCAACTACCGTGGTATTGAAGAGCACGGCGCTGGTCTCGGACATGGCAACTATCCGTGCCGCCCTATCAGTAGAATTACATATAGTAACCTGCTTAGCATTCCAGCCGCAGGTTCCATCCGTGTCCAACGCGACAAGGCCTATGGTGGCGTCGTAAGGGCTGTTTTTTATCTTTGCCGTATTATACTGGGTCCGTAAGTAACCCGTCACATCCCCGAAGTCGTCATAGTCCCCGCCGTCTGTAACATCCGAATACATGTTGCTGCACATGTTAATACCTGTTGCACCCACCTTATCGTAGCAGTTTAAAGTCCCGGCTGAGTCAATAGCAAATACCACGGGCTTGCCGGATATATAGTCGTCTAACATGCTCTGGACTTCGGTTTCCATGCCCTTTGCGCCTGCTTCGAGCGCCCTTGCCTTTGCCTTTTCCCTCTGGCCCAAGAACGCAGGGACTGCAATAGCGGCCAGAATCCCGATGATTGCGATAACTATGAGGAGCTCGATAAGGGTGAAGCCCCTTTCGTCCCTCTCCTTCATCCTATAGAGTGTTCTGAACATCTCTTCCTCCTCGATGCTTTATCCACGGCGGAAACCGCCGCTGATATAAAGAAATGCACATTCCATGCCTGAAATATTACTTGAAAAATCCAATAAAATCAAGCTGAAAATTTATGGAAGGAGAGCTGGACTGACAAATTTTGTCAATGCGCCTGCCGGTTTGCGGTCTCCCGTCTGTTATAAACCCGTTCTCCAAAAAGGAGCGTTAGCCCTGTAAGCCCGGCGCCTGCTAAGACATCCACGGCATAATGATACCGGCAATAGACCGTGGAGAATATCAGCAAGGCCACGACGGGAAGGAGCGCAAGGAAAAGCCCCTTTGCGTACCTCAGGGACAATACGAGCACAAGCATGGCCACTGCGGTATGCCCGCTTGGGAATGCATCCCGTTGAACCAGCAAAGCGGGATTTATTGTACCGCTTGGAATTGATTCTCCGCTGTTAACAATCTCCCGCAAAAAATCTGTAATTAATAAACCCGGCAATTCCAAGTTGGTAGTTGCAAAATTATGAAGTGTGAATCTTGGACCGATCGCAGGAACTAAAATATATCCGATGAAGGAAAGTATAAATCCATACACAATGATAAACGCAGAGAAATTAAACTCTTCGTATTTCTTTTGCCGAATTAATTCTATCCCTAATATTACCGGCAGAAAAAAGAATGTTCCG
>CAZPPU010000137.1:2624-5248 GCA_964588515.1 uncultured Nitrospirota bacterium | reverse complement strand
GAGCGCATGTACATAACCTGCGTGCCGCCGGAATAGAAGTGCTGTTCAAGGAGCACCGCGGGCGAGGCGGACGGAAGACCCAAAAGCCCCGCCTCGGCCTCTTGAAGCCGGACGACCTCTATGTACTCCTTTACTCTGGTAATCTTAAGGCCGTATTTTTTCTCCAACAGCTCAAGCAAAGAGCCTTCGGAGATGTCCTCATCGAGGAGCCCCGGACAGATGTGCCGGGGGACGAAGGATTCCTGAACGACCACCGGCTCGCCTTCGATTTCGCGGAGCCTCTTGATATAGATTATGTGTTTGTCTTCGGGCACTTCGAGCTTTAGGTCCAAGTCCTCCGTGGGCATCATCACGGTCTTTGCAAGGAGCCTCGTAGAATAGCTCACGCCGGCCTCAAGCATAAGCTCCTTGAAGCTCGAAAGCATCGCAAGCCCCTGCGGTATGACCCTTTTGCATACGAATGTCCCTTTGCCCTGCTGTCTCGTCAGGTAGCCCTCCCTAACAAGCTCCAAAACGGCAAACCTCACGGTGGCCTTGCTCACTTCGTAAGTCCTGCAAAGCTCCTCTTCTACCGGTATCTGCACCCCGACCGCCCATTCCCCGCTCTCTATTTTCTCCTTGAAGATGTCGTAGAGCTGGGCATAGAGTTTTTGAGACTTTTCCCTATCGAGAGTTCTTTCCATATGTTTTATAACCTTATAATCTTTATTAATATAACATTATTACTTTATGATGACTTCAGACTTTACACCAGCCTTATCCTGTTTGTCAAGTGTTTTTTTAAGGATGCTTTAGGGTAAACAGGGCAGATTCAATGCGAAGACGACTTACCGATACGGGCCATCTCCCCGGCGCTTAGGTATCTCCACAGGCCGGGCCTTAAGTCCCCGAGGCTCAGGCTCCCGATTTTTGTCCTTATGAGCTTCAGAACCGGATGGCCGACCCTTTCGAGCATACGCCTTATCTGGCGTTTTCTTCCCTCATGTATGGTAATCTCAAGCCATGCATTCGACTCGGTAGTCTTAAGGAATTTCACTTTGGCCGGTGCGGTCATGATGCCCTCTACTTTAATGCCTTTCCTTAGTTTCTCGAGGGCTGGCGCATCGGGCATGCCTTTGACTTTTACGAGATATGTCTTAGGGATTTCCTTCGATGGATGAAGCAGGCCGTGGGCGAACTCCCCGTCGTTTGTAAGGATTAAAAGGCCCTCGGAGTCGTAATCGAGCCTGCCTACGGGATAGACCCTCTGCCTTACGCCCTTGAGGAAGTCCTTTACCGTGGGCCTTCCCTCCGGGTCGTGGAGTGATGTTATCACCCCTTTTGGCTTATGCATCATGAGATAGACCTTCTGCTCCGGCCTTCCGAGGAGTTTTCCGTCCACCTTTACATGGTCCTTCGCGAGGTCTGCCTTCTGTCCGAGGGTTGCGACCTTTCCGTTTACCGTAACCCTGCCCTCTGCTATAAGCTCCTCGGCCTTCCGCCGTGAGGCGATGCCCATTCCGGCAAGGAGCTTCTGAAGCCGCTCTTCCATGACTGATAATAGCACGGATTACGAAAGCGTGGGTACGGTAGAACGGCCTTCGGCTCCACTGAAAAGCTCCTGCATCTCCTCGGTATAGCAGGCGTCTTCGTTATAGACAAAGCAAGGGGGCTCGACCTTCATTCCCGGCCTTCCCTCTTTTACGGCCTCGATGAGGAGCATCTTAGCCTCTGCACCCGGCCTTGAGTGCACGAGCCTCATCCGCTTAGGCTCAAGAGCGCAATGCCTCATCTCCCCGATAGGCTCGGGCAGTCGTTCGGGCAGGTGCACGAGGCAGAGCTTCCCTTTTGCCCTTAAAAGCAGGGAGGCCGCACTCAGGAGCTCCGTCAGCTTGAGTTTTACCTCATGCCTTGCAACCGCATTTTCCTCTTCGTGGCTCAGCCTTCCAGCACGGGGTCTTCTAAACGGAGGGTTGGAGACCACAAGGTCATAAGGCTGGTTGTGGGGGGACTGTAGGCCCCCCACAACCAGCCACGGGCCGGAGCGAAAACGGCCCCCGGCGAAACCGTTGATGTCCCGTATATCGGACTTGAATGCCCTGACCCGGTCTTCAAGTCCGTTTAGCTCGATATTTTTTTGAGCGAGCTTAAAAAGGCTTTCTTGAAGCTCTATGAGGTCTACTTTTGCCTTCGGGTATTTCTTTGCAAGCAAAAGCCCGACCACCCCGGAGCCTGCGCCTAAATCGGCTATCTTTCTTACATGCATCAGGTTGACGAATGAATATAAAAGCAGGGCGTCCACCGAGAACCTGTAGCCCTGCTTGGGCTGGTAGAGCCTTATGTCCCTGATGGAGTCGAGGGTGGTTTCCACTTCCTTTAGCTTATAATACTTGCGAATAGGGTTTGCAAGCGCAATCTGCTATAATCCCGGTTATGGATATCCTCGAAGCGCTCCCGGGCACATTCATTCCTATTTTCGTAGCCGTAGACATCTTTGCAATACTTCCGGTATTCATTTCCATGACGGTTGAGATGCCGGTCAGGAAGAAAAAGGCCATCATCAGGGACTCGGTGATAACCGCATTTGTCGTTGCGCTGGGTTTCCTTGCCCTCGGCGAGGCAATCTTCAGGGTATTGGGCATCAC
>CAZPPU010000137.1:0-2614 GCA_964588515.1 uncultured Nitrospirota bacterium | reverse complement strand
GGTCGCCGGAGGTCTCGTCCTTTTGGCATTTGCCGTTAGGGAGATCATGAGGCAGGACAGGGCCCGGAGACCTGCCGGGGCCACGGGCGCCGTGCCGCTCGGAGTGCCCCTCATAGTGGGCCCTGCCGTGCTTACGACTATTTTAGTCCTCGTCGAACACTACGGGGTCGCCCCCACGGTCGTTTCGCTCGTCCTTAACATGCTCATCGTATGGCTTTCGCTGAACTCTGCCGAGAAGGTTACGCAGTTTTTAGGCAAAAACGGAATCATTGCGGTCTCCAAGGTAATGGCGCTTCTCCTTGCGGCCATCGCGGTCATGATGATAAGGCTCGGGATGGAAGGCATCCTCAAGGGCGCTTGAATGAGGCTACTCCTTTTTGTGGGGGTTTTCTTTCTTGCCCTTTTCTATGCGGTTTATATAACCTTCGTCCTGAGACAACTAAAGAAAGACCTTGCCAAGGCGCAGAGGCGCACAAGACAGGAAGCCGTGCTTAAGGAAATACTCGCCGGCCTTGCCTCAGAGCTCGATGCCCAAAAGGTAGTGAATGTAATACTTGAGGGCGTAAAGACGCTCGCACAGGCGGAGGCCTCTGCGTTTGCGGCGGTAAAGGACAGGGAAACCACCGGATTTTATTCTTCTTCCGGAGACGACCGCATTAAAGACTTCCTCATCGGGATCCTGAAGGAGGCCGTAGACAAGGGCATTCCCCTGAGGGGCAAGGCATGGGTCGAGGGCCTCAGGGGGTTCCTTGCGGTCCCGGTATTTTTAAACCGGGATGTATCGGGCGTGCTAATTGCTACAAACCCCATAGGCAGGGACGGGTTCTCCTCCGAAGACGAAGACTACCTTATTATATTAGGGTTTCAGGCCGGCCTTTCGATAGAGAGGGCCGGCGCTTACAGCAAGACCATCGGCCTCGCCCAAAGGGACGCCCTTACAGGGCTTTATAACCGGAGGGTCTTCAACGAAAGGGTCCAATCAGAGGCGGAGAGGGCAGGGAGGCTCCGAAGGGAATTCTCCGTCCTCATGCTCGATATAGATTTCTTCAAGCAGTTCAACGACAAGCACGGCCACCCCATGGGGGACGAGGCCCTGAAGGCCGTGGCTCGCATACTTTCGTCAAAGACAAGGAGCATTGACTGCGCATCGAGATGGGGCGGCGAGGAATTTGCCGTCATGCTCGTAGAAACCAGACTTCAGGATGCCGTAAGGGTTGCAGAAAGAATAAGGACCGCCATCGAGAAAGAACCCATAAGCACGGACCACGGGGAGGCGCACCTTACGATAAGCATCGGTGCGGCCTCATACCCGGAAGACGCCGAAACCCCCGGGGCATTGATAGACAAGGCCGATAAGGCCCTTTACCGTGCAAAGGAGACGGGCAGAAACAAGGTCTGCCTGTTTATGGAGACCGTTTATTATCCATAAAAAAAGGGTCATTGACCCTCCGTGAGGCGGAAGGTTATCGGCACCTCCACCCTGCCGCTAAACGGCGGGTAGGGCCCAGCCCTCCGGATTGCCCTTATCGCTTCCGCATCGAGACTTCTATGCCCTGAGTTTATGAGGATTTTTATGCCTTTGGGCATTCCGTCCGAATCGACCGAGAATTCGGCAAGGACCCGGCCTTCAAGCCTCCTTTGCCTTGCATACAAAGGGTATGCCGTTGCCCGCTCGATGGCCTCCCTTATACTTTGAAGGTTGAGCTCACGGAGACCTCCATCCGCGCCCGAAGCGCGGGGGTGCGTGGGAGGCCCGGCCTCCTGTGCTATTGGGCCTGTAGGCCCCCCCGTCTCCCCCTCACCCTCGCCCTCTCCTCTATGAACCGTTGGTTCCGAGCCATAGGTCGCAAGGGGCGAGGGGTGATATATAAGCCCCTCCCTTGAGGGGCTACGAGCCCCCACGATATTGGGGAGGGGTTCGGGGAGGGTGACGAAGACGACCCCTGCCTCGGGGGCACGGCCCCCTGCGATATTGGGGCTACGGGAGACGGAGACCCCCGCAAGCATGAGGACGAGCCCATGCGCAAGGGCCGAGACTATGAATGTCCTTCCGAGCGTCAAAACTCCGCCTTTATGCCTCCGTAAAAAGAAAGCCCGGACGTGCCGTAACTGCCCGCCTCTTCGTAGTCCTCGTCAAAGAGGTTCTCTATGCGCGCAAAGAGCCCGATGCCCTTTGCAACATTCAGGCTCCCGCTCAGGTTCACAACTTCGTAGGGGGCCAAGTCCTTCCCTACTGCCGGGTCGAACCTCTCGTCCACATACGAATAATCGGCCGTCAGGGAGAAGCCCTTTCTCACGAGAGAAGCGGAGAGGTTGAGCCTGTTATTGGGCCTTCTCGGAAGCCTTCCCCCGCCGGTCTTGTCTTCGGTGTCGAGGTATGTGTAGCCTGCCCTTAAGCCCAAGCCCCCGGCCGCTTTTACTTCTGCCGAGGCCTCCACGCCCTTAATCACGGACTCTTTTATGTTCTTTGCGGTGAATGTATTGGGGTCGGTGTCTATGAGGTCTTCGTATTTTTGCCTGAAGTATGTCAGGCCGAAGGTGAGCCGTTTGCCCAGGTCGGCCTCTGCCCCGGCTTCCCACCCCCTGCTTTTTTCCGGCCTGAGTTTTGTATTGC
>CAZPPU010000136.1:0-5250 GCA_964588515.1 uncultured Nitrospirota bacterium | reverse complement strand
TTCCCGGGACATTATAGAGAATCAGGGGGAAGCCCTTTACCGCATCCGCCACTGCCTTGTAATGGAGGAAGAGTCCCTCCTGTGTGGGCTTGTTGTAGTAAGGGGCGACAAGGAGCGCCCCGTCAGCGCCCAACTTCCGGGCCTCCTTCGTAATCATTATGGTCTCGTCGGTTGCGTTTGCGCCTGTCCCTGCAATCACGGGAATCCTTCCCCTTGCGGCCTTTACCGCAATCTCTATGACGCGGTAGTGCTCCTCGTAGTCGAGCGTTGCGGACTCCCCGGTCGTCCCGCAGGGGATGACGGCGTCCGTGCCCTCTGCGATGTGCCACTCTATAAGCTTTTTGTATGCCCCCTCGTCGAACCTCCCGCCCTTAAACGGCGTAACCAACGCTACCATCGAACCCTGAAACATATGAGCCTCCTTTCAAATTTATACCGCTTGCAACCCGCTATTTAATCTCTCCTTCAGCTAAAATTACAGTTCCATCCCTGCCTGAGTACATCCTTTGATTGTCTGAATTGAACTCATATTTGACATCGAGGGACAACGAGTCCAGGGACAAAATTTTGTAACGGCTGCACCTGTAAATATCCTTGTCTCCTTTTCGGCCATCTAAAAACATTTCATAGGACAAAGCAAAATGATGGGTGTCATGGACGACTTTAAAGTCATCTGAAGGAGAAAAGTAGAAGCTCCTTTGGGTAGTGGAAATATTCTTTAGATTATAAGTCTTGCACTCAAGGTAATAGGGTTTCTCCTTAAAAAAGAAAATAATATCGGGGTATCCTGCGGCTTTCTTCTTGCCTGTTGGGCCAGCAGGAATATCAGGGCTTAGGCTGTAATGCTGCATTGCATTTTTTACGAAAACTTCAATATAATTGCCGACTTCATTCGGTCTTCTACTTTTAATTCCATTTATATTTATCTTGCTGCCGCCAAGAGCAGCAACTTTTTTGAGAATCTCCATGAGTTCTTTATCTTCGTGATTTTTAAAATCAAAGGGTATTACTTTTTTGCCTGTTAAAGATTCTATAACTAGATTAAAAGGAATATCCTTCAGAGGAGTGAGCATCTGTTTGATTACATTTTCTAAGCGTTTTGTATAATCGTTCATAAATAAGTATTGCGCTATTGTTTCCTTTTTTTGAAAATTAAAATGTTTTCTTTCTGCATCACGTTGTAAAGTCCAAAAATAATCTTGTCTATATTTTTAACGAGTCTGAAGCCAATCTTTTCGGCATGGCATATCGTAAACTCAACGGTCTTTACTTCCTGCCCCTGATACGAGGCATTGCCGATAACAATTGCAGCATACCTTTCGGGTTTAAGAACCCTATGTATTTCCTCCAAACTCTTTTCCAAATCCTCATCGTACAGGTCGATCTTTGCCTGTCCTTTGCCCCTGACTCCTATGAACTCCTCTCTAATCTCCGGGAGGTCAACCCCCAGTTCTTTTAGGGCATGGGCATCATTTGAAACATAATCAAGGGCAATGGAATAGGGCGGAGAGGTGATTATTCCATCAATGCTTGCATCCCTTAACGGTAAAGACCTCGCATCTCCGACCTTGATGTCCACTTTCCCTAATTTAAGGCTGAGGGCTTTTACAATCTGGACATAATCCGTTACAGAAGAAATCATCAATTCAATGTTTTTTAGAAATGCACCGGAAAACTCTCTTCTCCGTCTTTCGGTATCGCTTATTGCAACTAATTTTGCCATCTCGTAGAAATTTTTTGCCTTTTCGTCCTTTATGGAATCAAGGGCCTCATCGAGGGTTGCTCCCTTATTAAACAGGGAGGGTCTTATGCCTTTTGCAATTTTTTCTTTTTGCTCTAAGATTTCAGGAAGGGCAAATATGGATTCGGTCTTGGCTTTGCTTTGTAGAACGCAAAGAGGCGACACATCGATACCCATAAAGTTTATGCCAAGCAACTGGGCTTCGACCGCCGTCGTGCCACTGCCGATAAATGGGTCAAGGACGGTATCTCCGCGCTCAAGGCCGATGACATTCATAAGCGCCCTGATCATTTGAGGGTGGAATTTGCCCTTGTAAGGGTATATCCAATGGGTAAGATACTGGTTTACGGACCTTGTCCGGTTTTTCTGTATGATTTGAAAGTAATCGGTATATTTACCCTTAACGACCTTAAAGTAAGCCGACCTTTTCCTGAGTTTTTCCTCGTTTTCTGCATCTATCAACTTGAATTCTCTGAGCCCGTTGGTTAGCTCAAAATCAGCACCAAGGGCTTGCAATTCCAATTGAGCCAGAGCAAGCTCATAGATGAACTGGACATTATCGAGGAGGAGCAATTGTTTTTCTTTGGGCAATTCTTCTGTCTTATAAGCCCAGACAGGGTTTAGATCCTGAGCCCTCTCAAGCATCCTTTCGGCCTTATAGTTGGCTATTGTTTCCTTTACTTTATGTGTGGGTTTCCTTTGTTTTGTCGTTTTGGTATATGTGCCCATGAATTTCCTTAAAAGGGATTTATCTCCATTTCCCCCTCAAACACCTCCACTGCCGGGCCGGTCATGTAGACCCGGCCATCGCCTGCCTGCTCTATCAAAAGCTCTCCCGCCTCGACCTGCACCCTCGCCTTCCTGCCTGCAAGGCCCTTCAGGTTTGCGGCCACTGCGGAGGCGCATGCGCCTGTTCCGCAGGCAGGGGTCTCGCCCGCGCCCCTTTCCCAGACTCTCATTTTTATGATATCCGTGCCCACGACCTCTACGAACTCCACATTAGTCTTTTTCGGGAAAAGCGGGTGCGCCTCTATCAAAGGCCCGTAATAACTTACAGGGAACTCCGCGAGGTTGTCAACGAAAATCACCGCATGGGGATTGCCCATGGAAACACATGTCATATCGAAGACCTTTCCCTCGATTTCAAGCGGGCGGTCAATTACGGCGTCTCCTTCCGCATTTACGGGTATCAATCCCGGCTTAAGCACAGGCACACCCATATCAACCCTCACAAGGCCGTTTGCTTTTTGGGGTTTGATGACACCTGCAAGGGTCTCAATCTCCAATGTCTCCTTATCCGAAAGCCCCCTGTCCCATATATACTTTGCAAGGCATCTTATGCCGTTTCCGCACATCTCCGCCTCAGAGCCGTCCGGGTTGAAGATTCTCATTTTAAAGGGGCTACGAGCCCCTGCGATATTGGGGGCACGGCCCCCCCCGTAATCGAGCACGAGGAGTTGGTCTGCGCCTACGCCGAACCTCCTTTCGCAGAGCCGTCTTGCAAGGGCGCCAAGATATTCATCGGTGTAAAGGGGCCATTTTAGGGCATCTAAGAGCACGAAGTCGTTTCCGAGGGCGTGCATCTTTGTGAAGCGGAGTTTCATCTACAGCCGCTCGTCCCTTACGAGGTCTTCGTATGTCTGCCGCTTCCTGATGAGCCTGTGTCTGCTTCCGTTTACCATCACCTCCGCCGGGAAAGGACGGCTGTTATAGTTTGAGGCCATCGAAAACCCGTATGCCCCTGCGCTCATTACGGCGATGTATTCGCCCGGACGCACAACCGGAAGCTCCCTGTCCATCGCAAGGAAATCCCCGCTCTCGCAGATTGGGCCGACTACATCCTGTACATATTTCCGTCTCTTCTTCATCGATACAGGCAGTATCTGATGATATGCTCGATAGAGAGACGGCCTTATGAGGTCGTTCATCCCGGCATCCACTATGAGAAAGTCCTTCCCCTCGCCTTTTTTGACATAGAGGGCCTTTGTAACCAATATCCCTGCGTTGCCCGCAATAGACCTGCCGGGTTCCATTATCAGGGTGAGGCCCAGCCTCCCCTTAAGGAGGGGCAGGATGCTCCTTGCAAGCTCCCGCGGGTGAGGCGGCGCTTCTTCGGGGAAATAAGGTATGCCGAGACCTCCGCCCATGTCGAGGCATCGGATGTCCATGCCGCGGGCCTTAAGCTCATCCACCAAAAGCAGGGTCTTTTTAAGGGCGTCCACAAACGGCGAGACCTTTGTAATCTGCGAGCCTATGTGCTTGTGGATGCCGATTATTTCGATGTTTTTAAGCAGGCCTGCAAGCCTGTAATGCTCTAACGCCTCGTCCGCGGGGATGCCGAACTTATGCTCCTTGAGGCCGGTTGCTATGTAAGGGTGGGTCTCCGGGTCTATGTCCGGGTTCACCCGGAGGGCTATGGGCGCCCGCCTTTTCATTTCGCCCGCTATCCTGTCTATCTCCGCAAGCTCGGCAGGGGACTCCACATTGAACATTAGAATCCCTTCGCGGAGCGCATATCTTATCTCGTCTTCGGTTTTCCCCACGCCCGCATAGACTATCTTTGAGGCGGGTATGCCTGCCTTCTTTGCCTTGAAAAGTTCTCCGCCGGAGACGATGTCCGCGCCCGCGCCTGCCTTTCCGAGGAGACCGAGGACCGCAAGGCTCGAATTAGACTTGAGGGCGAAACATATGAGATTGGGGAACCCGTCGAACGCCTCCCGATAGGCATGGAGATGCCTCTTAAGCGTGCCTTCGCTATAGACATAAAGGGGCGTGCCGTATTTTTCGGCAAGCGCCATTACCGGCACATCCTCGGCATAAAGCAGACGGCCTTTATATTTGAAAAGGTGCATGGGTTTTATTTTGCCTCTTTTATCCTTTATAATTCAATATGCAAAGAAACAGGGTTTTAGTCCTCGACTTCGGCAGTCAGTATACACAGCTTATTGCAAGGCGGGTAAGGGAGCTTAATGTCTATTCCGAAATCATGCCTTATAACGCCCCTCTCCGGAAGATAAGGGAGTTCAACCCCGGGGGAATCGTGCTCTCCGGAGGGCCGTCGAGCGTCTATGACAGGGGCGCACCCCTTCCCGACCCTGAGATATTTAAGCTCGGTGTACCCATACTCGGAATCTGCTACGGAATGCAACTCATGGCTCATATGTTAGGTGGAAAGGTCGCAAAGGCACAAAGAAGGGAGTACGGAAGGGCAGAACTCATAGTGGATAAGCCCCGTGAGCTTCTTAAAGGCATTAAGCCGCATTCGACAGTGTGGATGAGCCACGGGGATAAGATAGAGAAGTCCCCTCCGGGCTTTAAGACCTTAGCGCATACGGAAAACTCGCCCATAGCCGCATCGGGCGACCATAGACGCGGGCTATATGCCCTTCAGTTCCATCCCGAGGTTGTCCATACTGAGCGCGGAAAGGATATATTAAAGAACTTTGTCCGGCGGGTATGCGGGCTCAAGCCCACATGGACCATGAAGTCCTTTATAGTGACCTCTACGG
>CAZPPU010000135.1:0-5271 GCA_964588515.1 uncultured Nitrospirota bacterium | reverse complement strand
CCGGCATGACAGGAATACGCTCTGTATGCGGCATAAATTAAGTCGCTGTGTATAAGAACCGCTTTGCCGAACCGGCTTCGATTCACGCAATCCCGGGATAACAAGTCCATCCTGCAGCTGAAGTTTCTCATGTTTTTATAACGCATGTTAATAACATGTGTTAATAACATGCGTTAGAAGATTTTCCAAAACCCCCTCTATTAAACTCAAACCATGCAGACGGTAAAACCACTCACGGAGCAAGCCGGACAGCAGGCGAGGGAGACGAAGACGACATTCTTCAGGTGGGCCTTCGAGCAGCTCAGAGCCAAGACGAGGTGCAGGGTGGAGCGGTCGATGACCTGCCTCCCTTTATTTAACGACCCCATCTGCCGGGCCTGCTACGAGGGGGAGACTGATGCCCAGTAGAAGGCTCCAAGACCTCCACCCCATAGTTGCCGGCATGTGCAGGACATTCCAGGCGCTCTGTAAAGACAAGGGCATCGATGTCCGGATAACCTCGACCCTCCGCACGGAGGCCGAACAGCTTGCGCTTTTTGCGCAGGGAAGGAAATCTCTGAGGGAGGTCAATGCCTTGAGAGCCGAGGCGGGGCTTCCGCCAATTACCGAAAAGGAAAACAAGCTCAGGGTCACAAACTCCCTCACCTCCCTTCATCAGTTCGGATGCGCATTCGATGTAGTTTTAACCCCCCTTCATCCCCCCTTAGATAAGGGGGGAACTAAAGAGGGGTTAAATCCCCCCTTAGATAAGGGGGGACATGGGGGGTTATACCCCTTATCTAAGGGGAGGATGGAAGGTGGGGTTACTTATGATATAAAGGCCGACATAAACAAAAACCAAATCCCGGACTATGAGGAGCTCGGCAGAATCGGGGAGTCCGTGGGCCTCACATGGGGCGGACGCTTTAAGTTCCGGGATTACTGCCACTTCCAATACACGGGCGGCCTTACGCTTGCAGAACTCAGGGGGGGCAGTGCCCCCTGCCATATTGGGGGCCGTGCCCCCGCCGATAAGGAGGAGAGATGATTCCCATCGAAGCAATCACGACCATAGGCGGGCTCGTGCTTCCGCCGGTATTCGACCTAATAAAGAAGGTCTTCGTCAAAAAAGGGGCGGACACCCCTGAGGCGACGATGTCCTCTCTCGCAACGACAAAGCCCGAAGTGCTCCCTCAATATGTGGAGGCCGTAACGAACCTTAGAAATGCAGAGACCTCATGGTTCAACAGGGATATTGTCGGGCAGGCAAGCACATGGGTCGTAGACCTCCGGGCCGTTATAAGACCCATGACGGTCGTCGCCTCGATGCTCCTTCTGGGGCTCGATGCAGGAGGGGCCATCGCGCTTGAACCCGGGGCGAGGGCCTCGTTTCTGTTCATCGTCGGCACATGGTTCGGCGGGCGTCTCACGCTTGGAGGCAACTGATGGAAGATGCCCTCATGCGAGCGCTGGTCAATGCAGGCGCAGGCGGCATCATAGCGGCAATGGTCTTATTCGGGCTTTACAGACTTGCATATTCCATAGGGTTGAAGATGGTGGCCGCCTCGGAAAAGCAGGCCGAGGCGCTTTCGGCGCAGGCCCAGTCAATGGAAGGCCTCACTAAGTCCATCCGGGACTTCGTGGGCAGGGACAACTCGGAGCACAGGGAGATGTTGGTGCTCCTGAGGTTCATCGCACAACAGCAACAGATATTCGAGGAGGTAAGGCTTGAACACATCAAGCGCAAAGAACAGGCGCATCCGCTCTGCCCTGTTAAGCCTGCTTAAGACAGAGTATCCGGGGGCGCTCGACCTCAAGGCCCTGCGGTTTGCGATGGACAACCTAGGCTACCCGATGCCGGAAGGCAGTCTCGACGCCCATCTCAAGTACCTCGAGGAGAAGGGGTATGTGTCCATCGAGAAGCGCAAGGGGTTCGGGTTTCACATCGCCTTTGCATCCCTTACGGCAAGGGGCTGGGACCTCCTCGACGGCTACCTGATGGAAAGGGGCATAGATGAAAAGGTCTAAGACCATAGGGAACCCGGAGCTCGAGGAGCGGATGATGAAGGCGCTCATAAAACAAAAAACCAAATACGAGAAATATTTAAAAACCAGAAAGTCCAAAGGCCTCGACCATAAGGCCGAGCACGCATACACGCACATCATAAAGACCATCATCGAGATTTCGAGGAAGTCCGTAGCAACCGAAGACATGGACCCGGAGGAATTCAAGCTCAGGGCAAAAGAGATATTAGAAAATGAATACGGAATTAAGAGAGATTAGTCCCACCCCGGACCATATACTCCTTCCCCATCAGCAAAGATGGGTGAACGACAAGTCCGCTCTCAAGCTCTGGCTTGCCGCGCGGCAGGTCGGGAAGTCCTTCGCCCTTGCGATGGAGGCAGTGACAGAGGCGCTTGCGGTCGGGCCGGGCAGTGCCCGGTGCAATAACCTCATCCTCTCATCCTCGGAGAGGCAGTCCAAGGAAGTGATGCAGAAGGTCTTTCAGCACCTCAGATACCTGAAAGTCAGGAGCGAAGATATAATCCGAGCCGAGCGTGAAACCAAAGAGGAAGTCTCCCTTCCCAACGGCTCGCGCATTATATCCCTCCCCGCAAACCCGGACACCGTCAGAGGGTTTTCGGGAAATGTCTTTTTGGATGAGTTTGCATTCCACAAAGACTCAAGGGAAATCTGGAAGGCGATGTATCCGACCGTGACGAGGGGCTATAAGGTGCGCATCACATCCACCCCCAACGGAAAACAGAACATGTTCTATGAATTGTGGAATTTAACCCCCCTTAATCCCCCCTTATCTAAGGGGGGACATGGGGGGTTAACCCTCGATAAGGGGGGACATGAGGGCTGGTCCCGCCATAAGACCGACATCTACGATGCCGTCTCCGAGGGCCTCAAGGTCGATATCGATGCCCTTAGGCAAGGAATAGGCGACCCGGACAGCTGGGCGCAGGAGTTCGAGTGCCGGTTCGTGGACGAGGCAACGGCATTCATAACATACGAGATGATAACGGCATGCGAGGACGAAGGGGCGACAAAGGAATTCACCCCCACCCTCGCCCTCCCCCCTCAATGGGGAGGGGATAAAGATAATCCCTCCCTTGAGGGGAGGGATAAAGGGAGGGTGACCCATATTCGGGATTATTATCTCGGTGTCGACATCGGCAGGAAGCGCGACCTCACGGTCTTCTGGCTCTGGGAAAAAGTGGGCGATGTCTTCTGGACACGGATGGTGAAGGAGATGCGGGGAGCGACCTTCAGCGCGCAGAGGGATTTTCTATACGGGCTGATGGACGGGACATTCCTTAACCCCTCCTCGCTCCTCCCCTTAGATAAGGGGAGGATGGGTGGGGTTATCAAACGCTCCTGCATAGACTCCTCCGGCATCGGGGCACAGCTTGCCGAGGAGGCCATCGAGAAATTCGGCAGTCGCATAGAGGCCGTCACATTCACCGGCCCGGTCAAGGAAGACCTCGCCGTTACATTCAGGAGAAAGTTTGAAGACAGACTCGTAAGGCTCCCCCTAGACAGGGAGATAAGAGAGGACATTCACAGCGTAAAGAAGTCCACGACTCCGGCAGGCAATGCCCGTTTCGATGCGGAAAGGACGGAGCAGGGGCACGCCGACAGGTTCTGGGCAGGGGCGCTGGGGGTTCATGCAGGCAGTTCTCGTGCCGTGCCGGTTGAATACGAATCCCTCTATGGCCGGGATTTCAAATCCGGAATTTCGGATTTGAAATTTTCCGGGGCCGGGTGCTGGTAACAGGTTTAAAACTTCTCAAAGGAGAGCATATGAGACTCTACGATGCATACGACAGGCAGATGAAGGCCGGAAGGCCCATCTTGGATGAGCTCGGGGTCGTTTCGGTCCGCGACCGTTACTCGTCTTACCCCTCTCTGGGCCTTACGCCCGAAAGGCTTGCGGCCATCTTCAAGGAGGCCGACCTCGGCGATATGCTCCGGCAGGCCGAACTCTTCGAGGAGATGGAAGAGAAGGATGCGCACTTAGGCAGTGTGCTTGCCACCCGGAAGTTGGCCGTGGCCGGGCTTGACTGGGAAGTCGTTTCGGCGTCAAAAGAAAAAGAGGATGAGGAAATCGCATCGTTCGTGAAGGAGGCGCTTATATGGGTCCAAAACTGGGACGACGCCCTCCTCGATATGCTCGATGCCATAGGAAAAGGGTTTTCCGTATCCGAGCTCATGTGGGAGATGGCAGAGGGCAGGGTCTGGGTCAAGGAAATAAAATGGAGACATCAGAAGAGGTTTACATTTCTTAACGCCCCCTCGACTCCCCCTCTTAGCTTAAGAGGGGGAGGGGGGGAGTTACCCCGGCTCATTACCGATGCCGAGCCTGTCTACGGCGAAAACCTCCTCCCGAACAAGTTCGTAGTCCACAGCTATAGGGCAAGGAGCGGCTTCGCCCCGAGAGGGGGCGTCCTACGGCCCTGCGCCTACATGTACCTCTTTAAGAACTATGCGGTGAAGGACTGGATCGTCTTTGCCGAGCGGTTTGCGATGCCGCTCCGGATCGGGAAGTTTTCGCAGGGCACATCCGAAGCGGACAGGAAAGTCCTCAAAAATGCGGTCTATAACTTAGGCGCGGACGCCGCGGCCGTCATATCGGACGGCACGGTCATTGAGCTCCTTGAGCAGGCGGGCAAGACATCATCTGCCGAGATCTATGAAAAATTAGTTGCTTTTTGCGACCGCAGTGTCTCCAAGGCCGTCTTGGGCCACACGGGAAGCTCAGAGAGCGCCCCGGGGAAACTCGGCTCGGAGGATGCGGCAATGGATGTCCGCAGGGACATCCTCGAGGCGGACGCCAAGGCATTGGCAAAGAGCATCCAGATGCAGGTCATCCGACCCCTTGTGGAATTCAACTTCGGCCCGGGGCGGGCGATGCCTGTTTTCAAGTTCCATTATGAGGCAGGCGAGGACCTCAAGGCCATGGCAGAGACCTATAAGGTCTTGGCGGATTCGGGTTTCGACGGCATACCCAAATCCCATATCCACAAGAAGTTCGGAATCCCCCTGCCCGAAGGCGGAGAGGAAACCGTGAAAGGAGGTTTTTGATAAATGACCCGCATGCAGGAAATACAGGTCATACCCTTCGGCGAGTATAAGACCGAAAAGGGCACATTCGTTCTCGATGAGGAGGGGGCGGCCGCTGTGGTTGCGGACTTCGAGTCCCGCGCAAACGACATGGTCATAGACTACGAGCATCAGACGCTTTCAGGCGAAGAGGCCCCGGCCGCGGGATGGATTAAGAGGCT
>CAZPPU010000134.1:2038-5294 GCA_964588515.1 uncultured Nitrospirota bacterium | reverse complement strand
AATATACTGCTCAATAGCGTCCTTCACAAGCCCGACGACCGGGTGCATCAGTTCTGTCTCATAAGGCTGAACTCCGCAAGCTCAAGCATCTCGTCCCTTGCGGCCGAAGGCGGAAAAACCGAAAGCAGGGCCCTCGCCTCTTCGACGAGAGAGGAGGCCCTTCTTACGGCCTCTTCGAACACATCGTAACGCCTGCAAAGCCCCACTATCCTCCTTAAGCCCTCGGGGGAGAGACTGCCCTCTATGAGCCCCCTTATCTCCTGCCTCTCGGCCTGCGAGGCGACCCTGAGAAGATATATAAGGGGCAGTGTAACCTTGCCCTCTTCGAGGTCCTTTCCGAGCCGCTTGCCTAATTCGCCCTCGTCGGCCATGTAATCCAATATATCGTCCGCAAGCTGGAATGCGGTGCCCGCCTTAAGGCCGAACCTCGCAAGGGCATCCTCTTCCTCGGGGCTCCGCCCGCCCAATATGGCGCCGACCCTGCATGCCGCGGATATGAGTATTCCGGTCTTTGCGTTTATTATCTTCATGTAGTCGTCTTCCGTGATGGCGATATCCCCGGACTTCTGGAGCTGAAGGAGCTCTCCCTCCGTCATTTTAGTCGTTGCATCCGAGAGGGCCTCCATTATCTTCTGCTCCCTGAAAGATACGGCTCGCTTGAGGGCGTTTGAGTAGAGGAAATCCCCGACGAGTATTACGACCTGATTGCCCCAGAGGGCATGGGCAGGGGCCCTGCCCCTTCTAAGTTCCGCCCCGTCCACCACATCGTCATGAAGAAGGGAGGCCATGTGTATAAGCTCGACAATCCCGGCCAGCGTTATGTGCTCCTGCCCCCTGTAGCCCGAAAGCCTTGCGCTTGAAAGCAGGTAAAGGGGGCGAACCCGCTTTCCGCCGCTTTCAAGGAGGTATCTGCCTACAAGCGGGATGACGAAGGCGTCGCTTTGGAAAAACTCTCTCAATCTCTCGTCTACGAGATGGAGCTCCGCCTCGTAGGAATCGAAGAGCCGTTTTATATCCACCACCCGGTGGTTAAGCATCCTTGAGCCTCAGGCCCTCGATGTCCGCGCCCTTTCTTGCGAGCTTCCTTAAGTCCCGCGGCCTGAACGCCCCTAATTCCGTGATGATTGCGGTTACATATTTTGCCGGGGTGACATCGAAGGCCATGTTCCTTACATCTACTCCTTCGGGCGCTACCCTGCACCTTCCGAATATGTCCGTAACCTCCTCCGGGGCCCTTTCTTCTATGGGTATCCTATCGCCCGTGGGGATGGTGAAGTCTATGCTTGAGACGGGCGCGGCCACATAAAAAGGCACCCTGTTTTCCTTTGCAAGCACGGCCACCGTGTATGTGCCTATCTTGTTTGCGACATCGCCGTTTCTCACGGTCCTGTCCGTGCCTACGATGACCATGTCTATCTCGCCTTTTTTCATGAGCGCGCCTGCCGAGTTGTCCGTTATGAGTGTAAGGGGGACATGGGCCTGCATGAGCTCCCATGCGGTAAGCCGGGCTCCCTGAAGGAGGGGCCTCGTCTCATCCGCAAACACATGGAGCTTCTTGCCCTCCTCGTGCGCGGTCAGTATCGGCGCGGTGGCCGTGCCGTAGCCGCCGGTTGCGAGCGCGCCTGCGTTACAGTGGGTGAGTATCCTCATCCCGTCCTTTACGAACTTTGCGCCCCACCGGCCTATGGCCTTGTTGACCTCTATGTCCTCGTTCAGAATGCTCTTTGCTTCCTCTACGAGGAGGGCCTTGAGGGTCCCGACAGGCTCTTTTTTCCTTTCCTTGAGGAACTTCTCGATGCGCTCCACAGCCCATTTGATATTGACCGCGGTGGGCCTTGTCTTAAGGAGGGTCTCAAAGACCGGGCCGAGGCCGTTCATGAACTCACGGAAGCCTTTTGCGCCGATTCCCTGCGCGCCGAGCGCAATGCCCATTGCCGCGGCAATCCCGATGGCGGGCGCCCCCCGTATCTTCATCGTCCTGATGGCATCGGCCACCATATGGTAGTCCGTGCAGTCTATGTAAGAGACCTCGCAGGGAAGCAGGGTCTGGTCGATGAGCCTTACCCTTCCGTCAACCCATTCTATCGTCTTAAACACAGCACCCTATTTTATACCAAAACGCATGGATTTTTCTTGCCCGTCCAGCCCCGCCGCCTGCGCTCTGCGATGTCGTTGGACCATAATCCGTAATCAATAACCGTCATTGCGAGTGTCATTGCGAGCGGAGCGAAGCAATCTCAACAGCTTACGCGAGATTGCCACGCACCCTCCGGGTGCTCGCAATGACCCACAGTTTTGTCATTCCCGCTCGTCGGGAATCCTTCCGACTTGTTCGGAATCGAAAGAAAGATTCTGGACAAGCCAGAATGACACATGAAGAATCTCTCTGGGCATTTGGCTACGGATACGGATTAGGGATGGGTGAGTAGGGCGGGAAATGAAAATTTATGCTAAAATTCCATTCATGCAAAAAACGACGGTCGGCGATTTTCTGAGGAAAAAGCAGGAAGGCAAAAAGATAACCCTGCTCACCGCCTACGATTACCCGTTTGCCCGGATAGCGGACGAGGCCGGGCTTGACGGCATACTCGTCGGGGATTCCTTAGGCATGGTCGTTCAGGGCAGGGAAAACACCCTGCATGTAACGATGGACGAGATGGTATATCATGCAAGGATGGTATCGAGGGCCGTAAAAAACGCACTGGTCGTCGGGGATATGCCCTATCTTTCCTATCAGATAAGCGTCCCTGAGGCCGTAAGAAACGCCGGGAGGTTCATTAAAGAGGCCGGGGCAGGCGCAGTCAAGCTCGAAGGCGGCATCGAGGCCCTCGAACAGATAAAGGCGATGACAAAGGCCGAAATCCCGGTGATTGCCCACATAGGGCTTACGCCCCAGTCCATTATGAGGATGGGCGGATTCAAGATGCAGGGAAAGACCGAAGAGGCGAAAAACAGGCTCGTGGAGTCCGCCCATGCGGTAGAAGACGCCGGGGCCTTCGCCCTTGTGCTTGAGGCCATACCCATGGAGCTTGCAGAGGAGATTACGAAGGCCCTCACGATTCCGACCATAGGGATAGGCGCAGGGCCTCATTGCGACGGGCAGGTGCTCGTGCTCCACGATGTCCTCGGCCTCTTCGAGCGCTTCGTCCCCAAGTTCGTAAAACGCTATGCAAACCTCAAGGAAGAGGCCCTGAAGGCCATCCTGAAATACAAAGAAGAAGTCGAATCGGGCGCCTTCCCCTCCGAAGAGCAGAGC
>CAZPPU010000134.1:0-2028 GCA_964588515.1 uncultured Nitrospirota bacterium | reverse complement strand
GTGCCCCCTCCCCTATTGGGGCACGGTCCCCTGCGGCATAATGCGGCCTTTTTTCCTCATAGCCAAGACCATATCGGATGCGTGGTTTCAGCTCATATGGAACATCTTCGACCACGCCTACGAGCAGAAGATACAGCACGGCTCTTTCGAGGGAGTGGAGTACAGGCTTCAATACCCCGGCATAGGCGTATATATCGAGCACCCCTACTACGACATCGTGCCCGTAATGCCCCCGGGCTCGAACATCCCGCCGCCGCCCTCGATGGAGTACATAGAGGACTATTTCGCCAACTACCTCATGAACCCGGAGCTTGAGGAAAACGAGACATACCGCTACTCATCGAGGATACATGCGCCGATGCCGGACGGCGGAAGCCAGCTTGAGCGGGTGATAGGGCTCCTTAAACTGGCCCCTCTTACCAATCAGGCAGTCGTGGAGATTGCAACCCCCGAGGACCTGGACATATGTTATGGGAAGGACGGGAAATTAGATCCCCCATGCCTGAGACTCATAGACTTCAAGGCAGTTCCCGCAGATGAGGGGCTTGCCCTCACTGTGAGCGTTTATTTCAGGTCGTGGGATTTATGGGCGGGTTTTCCGTCCAATTTAGGCGGCATAGAGCTTCTGAAGCAATATGTCGCCGGCGAGACCGGGCTGAAAAACGGGCCGATGTATGCCTATAGCGCCGGAGCCCACATCTACGGCTATCAGGAAGAACTCGCAAGGCTGAGGACCTTGCGTCCTAAGGTTTAAGTTTTCCCGAGGAAGGCCTTGAGCCATCTCCCCCTTGAGGGGTGCTTGAGCTTCCGCAGGGCCTTCACCTCTATCTGCCTTATCCTCTCCCGCGTGACATCGAACTCCTGACCGACCTCCTCGAGGGTGTGGGGCGCATCCATCCCTATGCCGAACCTTTTTGTAAGGATGGTCTGCTCCTTAGGGCTCAATGTGGTGATTGCGCTGTGTATCTGTTTTTTGAGGTCGTCAAGCACTGCGGCGTCCAACGGGGAAGGCGACGACCTGTCCTCTATGAAGTCCCTGAGGTGGCTGTCCTCCTCGTCCCCGACCGGGGTCTCAAGGGATATCGGCTCCTTGGATACCTTCATTATGGCCTCGACCTTCTCCACGGGCATCCTGAGCCTCCCGGCCACCTCCCTCGTCTTGGGCTCCTTTCCGAGTTCCTGCACGAGCTCCCTCGTCGTCCGGGTTATCCTGTTAATCGTCTCCACCATATGCACGGGTATCCTTATCATCCGGGACTGGTCGGCAAGGGCCCTCGTTATGGACTGCCTTATCCACCACGTGGCGTAGGTGCTGAACTTGTAGCCCCTTTCGTACTCGAACTTCTCCACGGCCCTCATGAGCCCTATGTTGCCTTCCTGTATGAGGTCCGAGAGGCTCAGACCCTTGCCCATATACCGCTTTGCGATGCTTATGACCAGCCTGAGGTTGGCCTCCGTGAGGTCGCGCTTTGCGGTGATTATCTCAAGCTCGTTTTCGGCTATGGCCGCAAGGAGACCGTTCATCCCGGCCGGCCCGATGCCAAGGTCTCCGCTTATCTTTTTGAGGGCGTCCTTCTGAGCGGCGTACTCCTTAAGGAGCGCGGACTTTTTGCCCTTTGCCTTGAGGAGCTTCCTCATCTCCGGGAGTTTCCTTTCCATCTCCATGGCCGCGCAGAGCAGTCTCTTTACCTCTTCAGCAAACTCAACGACCACATCTTCCTTGAGCTGGAGTCCATGCACGGCCTTGATGAGCCGACTTGCGTTTTCCGAAAGCGAGCGTGTCGTCTTCAGTCTGTTTCTCTGCTTGAAGAGCAGGCCTATGGCCGCGGTCTTTCCGGAGAAGTTTTTCCTTTCGGCGACAAGCTCATCCTCCGAAATATCCTCTCCGTTTTGGAGCATCTCCGCAAAGGGCGCCTCTCCCTTGTCCGCGAGCCTCCCGAGGGCGACTAACTTCCTCAGGGTGAAAGGGATGAGGAATATGGTGGAGGCCAGCTTTTTCCTTCCGGCCTCTATCCTCTTTGCTATCAC
>CAZPPU010000133.1:0-5367 GCA_964588515.1 uncultured Nitrospirota bacterium | reverse complement strand
CCTTGTGCTATCAGCAGGACAGCTGCACCATCAATTTATCTTGGACAGCAGTGAGTATACATAAAAAACCCCCGACGGATGGTTGAGGCAGCCCTATTGAAATATCCGGAGCGGTGGCCTTATAATAGGGCATGGAAGATATAGGGCTTCTTAAAAGTTTCAAGTTCTTCCGGGGCCTGACGACATTGGAGCTTGCGGAGATAAACAAGCTTACCGAGCGGGTAGTTTTTAGGAAGGGCGAAACCGTCATCAGGGAAGGCGAGCCCTGCGAATCCATGTTCATCGTGAAGGAAGGCTCGGTCAGGGTCGAGAAGGCGGGAAGGTTGCTTACGACCCTCGAATCCGGCAGTCCTATAGGCGAGATAGCCTTCGTGGACAAGATGCCGCGCTCCGCCACGGTTACCGCGGATGCGGATTCGGCGCTCATCCGCCTGCCCGTCGATGCGCTTGAGAGACTGCTTGAGCGCAACCCCCAGCTCGGCTCCAAGGTCTATAAGGCGGTTGCCGTAACCCTTTGCGAGAGGCTGAGGGATGCAACCGACACTTTGCTTTTGCTTTCTGAGCGGGAGGGCGGCATATAGACATCCGCCCCCGCAGTGATATGATTTAGACAGGAAATTTCCCGAAGGAGGTGCCTTATGAAAAAGGTGCTGATGGTTTTCCTCGCAGTTCTTTTCATTGCGTCCGTCTGCGGCGCGGCCGAGAAGTCGGGCTGGTGGACGAATCTTAAGGGCAAGGTCGACAAAATGACCGCACCGAAGTCTCAGACGACCACCGCGGTCGGGGGCGTAAGAGGAGCGAAAGAAGAATCCGAGACCGTATATTGGAAGGGAAAGGAAAAGGTCTCCAAGGAAGAGCTCGATGCCTTTGGTAGAGCACTGAGCCTCGCCCTCGAAGGCAAGGTCAAAGAGGCGGAGAAGGGGTTCAAGAGCTTCCTCGATAAATATCCCAAGAGCGCGTTGGCCGAGGATGCTAAGAAATCCCTCCAAGAGCTGACTAAATAAGCGACTGCTCGAATAATCAACGGGCCGTTACTCTTGATAAAGAGGAGGACTTTATGCGCAAATTCGTGTTGCTTGCATGCCTCATCGCCCTGATTGCGGTTCCCTCCGGGGTTTACGCCCTCGGCCTTGAACTCGGCGTGGGCGGCTGGAGGCAGAAACCCGAGGGCGACCTTTCATACAAAGGCGAGTCCCTCGACATCGAAAGAGACCTCAGATACGAATCCGAAACGCAGGGCACCGGAAGGCTCAAGGTGGACATGCCCCTTGCCATACCCAATATCTATGTCATGTACACGCCCATGGAGTTCGAGGGCAACGGCCAAAAGGCCGTGAACTTCCGGTTCGGCGACAAGACCTTCACCGGCAATGTCCCCTTCTACTCGAAACTCACGCTCGACCATCTCGATGTGGGCCTCTACTACGGCATACCGCTTCTTAAGACCGCCACGCTGAAGAAGCTCAATGTAGACCTCGGAATAAATGTGAGGATAATAGACTTCAAGGCCGAAATAAGGCAGGACGCAACCGGAATCAGGGAGACGAAGGACATGACCCTCTATGTCCCAATGATATATGTAGGGGCACAGCTCAAGCTGGTAAAATGGTTTGCGGTAGAGGCGGAGGCCCGGGGCATCGGCTATAGCGGAAACCACTACCTGAGCTACACCGGCAGGCTCAAGTTCAAGGTCCTTGGCCCGGTCTGGCTTTCGGGCGGCTGGAGGCACGACGACATAAAAGTTGACGAAGAGGACATAAAGGCGGAGGTTACCTTCAAAGGGCCCTTTGCGGAGTTGGGCGTCCAGTTTTAGGAGGGCAATGACCCGATGGACAACAACATAGAGAAGCTCAAAGAAAAAGTCGCAAAAGACCCCGGCTCCAAGCTCTTCGTCCCGCTTGCCGAGGAGTACAGGAAGGCAGGCCAACCCGATAAGGCCATCGAGGCGCTTCAGGCCGGGCTTAAAAACCAGCCCGGGTACATGAGCGCGCGCGTGGCATTAGGGAAGATATTCCTCGAAAAAGGCATGCAGGCCGAGGCCAAAGAAGAATTCGAAAAGGTAATAGGCGCAATACCCGATAACCTCTTCGCTCAGAGGAAGCTTGCCGACATCCACAAGGAGCTCGGGGATGTGGAAAAGGCCAAGGCCGGATATAAGACCGTCCTCCGGCTGAACCCGCTCGATGAGGAGGCAAAGGCAATACTGGAAGGATACGAAAGGCCGGCGCCGGAAGAGACCGCCTTCGAGAAGGAAGTCTTCAAGGCCCCCAAGGAAGAAGAAGTATTCCCCGGCGCGGAAGAGGCGTTTCAGCCGGTTGAGCGGCCGGTTGAGGAACCGGCCGTATCGCCGGCCGTATCGTTTGAATCGTTCGAGGAAGCCTTCGGGGAAGAGGCAAAGGCCCCCGGGGAAGAACCCTTCGGGGAGAAGGCGCCCGAAGAAGAGGTCGTGCTCGAAGATATCCCCTCCTTGGAGGAAATATTTAAAGAAGGACAATTCCCCGAGAAAGTCCCTTCGTTCGAAGACGAACTGCTCTTTGGCGAGGCGAAATTGGATGAAGAAGAGGCCATGCCGGTAGAGGAGGCCGAGGAGCTTCTCAAAGAGGTCTCGCAGGCCGAGGTCGAAGAGGTCTTCGCGCCGGAGGAGCCGTCCTTTGAATTCGGGGAGAGGGCAACGCCCCAGGCCAGCCCGGACATCGGCAAGGCGGATTCCTATGTGGAGCGGGGCGACTATTATATGGCGATGCAGACATACAGGATGCTCCTTAAAGAGGACCCGGAAAACAGGGCCGCCGTCCAGAGGCTTCTTGAGCTCAAGTCCCTGCTTAAGCTCCTCGGGAAGGACAAGGAACTCCTGATTGCAAAGCTCGAGGCATTCCTCGACGGAATAATGAAGAGGCGAGATGAGTTTTTCGGAAACGCTTAAAGAGGCCGTGGGCAGGGTGGACGGCGCGGTGGCCGCCCTGATAATCGGCGCAGACGGCATCACCGTGGAGGAGTACGCCGCCGAAAAGCTCCTGGACCTCACGGACTTAGGCGCGGAGACATCCCAGATGATAAAGGACATAACGCTGGCCGCGGAAACCCTCCGCCTCGGCGAGGCAAAGGAGTTCTCCATAATCTCCGACCTCTGCGGAATAATCATGCGGAAGATAAACTCCGACTACTACTTCGGCCTCGTCATCAGGCCGGACGGCAACTACGGAAAAGGCAGGTTCGTCCTTAAGTCCATTGTCCCCCGCATCGAGGGGGAGTTTTAGCTCATCCGGCGCCCGTGTATTGCCAAAAAAACGCATTTCATTTAAAATAAACCTGTAAGGGGCTCGTAGCCCCAATATCGCAGGGGCTCGTAGCCCCTTGGGAGGGAGAACTTTGAAAGAAGGCATTCATCCTGAGTACAAAGAGACGACCATCGTGTGTGCATGCGGCGAAAGCTTCGAGACCAAGTCCACAAAACCCAAGGTCCATATAGACATCTGCTCCAAGTGTCATCCGTTTTTCACGGGCAAGCAGAAGCTCATGGACACCGAGGGCAAGGTAGAGAAGTTCAAGAAGAAGTACGCAAAGAAAGGCAAGTAGATAACCTCTATAAGGGTCGTTAGCGGCAGTGATGCCCTAACGGCCTTTTTATTGGGGTCGAGGGTCAAATGTCGGATATGAAAACGATAGGCGGACAGGCCGTAATAGAAGGCGTGATGATGAAGTCACGCAGGGGCTGGACCGTTGCGGTCCGGGGTTGGGGAGGCGAAATACACATTAAGAGGGAGCCCCTCGGCGAACCCCATGCCCTCTTTAAGCTCCCCCTTTGGCGGGGGGTGGCCTCGCTTTATCATGCGCTTGCCCTTGGGATAAAGGCCCTTGAGTTTTCGGCAAGCAAGGCATACGAGGCCGAGGCCGGAAAACCCATGGGGCGGTTTGCAACCGCCCTTACAATCGGTGCGGCCCTGCTCCTCGGCATCGGGCTCTTCATACTCCTTCCTCTTTATATGACCAAGCTTAGCGGCATGGGCTTCCCCGCAGTCTCGGAGGGTGCGCTCCTCTTCAACCTCGTGGACGGCCTCATCAGGGTGGCCGCATTCCTTCTCTACATATGGGCCATAGGCAGATGGGCCGATATGAGGAGGGTGTTTGAGTATCACGGCGCGGAGCACAAGGTCATAAACGCATACGAAGCGGGCAGTCCGCTCAGGCCGGAGGATGTCGCCCGCTTCAGCGTAAGGCATCCGAGGTGCGGCACGAGTTTTCTTTTGATTGTGATGGTCTTGAGCATCGTGGTGTTTTCCTTCATCCCGCAGAAGTGGCCTCTTATTGCGAAGTTTTCCGGGAGGCTCCTGCTCATACCCGCGGTCGCCGGGCTTTCGTATGAGATCTTGAGGTTTTCCGCCCGGAAAAAGGAAAACCCCTTGTTGAGGTTTCTGACTGCGCCCGGGCTTTTCCTTCAGGGACTTACGACAAGGGAGCCGGACTCCGGGCAGATAGAGGTCGCCATAAAGGCCCTCGAGGAAGTGCTTTCGTTTGAGGAGAAAGATGCTCGATAAGCTTAAGGCCGTAGAGCAAAGATACGAGGAGCTTACAGCCCTCCTTGCAAGCCCGGATGTGCTTGGAAACCGCCTTCTCTACCAGAAGCACTCAAAGGAGCAGGCGGAGATTGCAGGGCTTGTCGGAAAAATATCGGAATATAGAAGGGTCCTCTCCGAGATAGGGGGGGCCGAGGAAATACTGAGGGCAGGGGATGGAGACCTGAGAGAGCTTGCGCAGGCAGAGCTCGATTCTCTTAAAGGGCAAAGAGGAAGGCTCGAAGACGAGCTTAAGGTGATGCTCCTTCCCAAGGACCCGAGGGACGAAAAAAGCGTAATACTCGAAATCAGGGCGGGCACAGGAGGCGAGGAGGCCGCACTCTTTGCAGGGTCGCTCTTCAGGATGTATTCGAAGTATGCGGAGCAAAGGGGCTGGAAAGTGGATGTCATAAGCACAAGCCCCACAGGTCTTGGCGGCCTTAAGGAGGTCATAGCCTCCATCGAAGGAAAGGGCGCATACAGCAGGCTCAGATATGAAAGCGGGGTGCACAGGGTCCAGCGTGTGCCGGTTACCGAGGCCTCAGGCAGAATCCACACATCGGCCTCCACCGTGGCCGTCCTCCCGGAGGCCGAGGAATTCGATGTGAAGATAGAAGAGAAAGACCTGAGGGTGGATACATTCTGCGCCTCTGGCCCCGGAGGTCAGGGCGTAAACACCACATATTCGGCAGTAAGAATCGTTCATATCCCGACAGACCTGATAGTACAGTGCCAGGACAGCCGCTCTCAGATAAAGAATAGAGAAAAGGCAATGAAAGTCCTGCGCGCAAGACTATATGAAATGGAGATTCAG
>CAZPPU010000132.1:0-5375 GCA_964588515.1 uncultured Nitrospirota bacterium | reverse complement strand
GGACTCCGGACAAGCCGGAGTGACAACATAAAGAAATCCTACCGCTATTTTTGGGCGAGCCCCTGCGTAATGGCAATAGGGGAATTTCTTTCCAAGAATGCTCGTCCCTAAGCCCTTGCCAATGTCAGGCCCACGACCTCGTCTGCGCCTGCGCGGAGGAGCGCCTTGGAGCACTCCCTGAGCGTTGCCCCGGTCGTCATCACATCGTCAAGGAGGATGACCTTTTTTCCGTCGAGCCTCCCCCTTACGGCGAATGCGCCCTTGAGGTTGGCCGCGCGCTCGGCACGGCTAAGCCCCACCTGAGGCAGGGTCCTCCGGGTCTTATAAAGGACCCCCGTCTTGACCGGAATGCCGGTTGCCTTTGAAAGGACCCTCGAAAGGAGAAGCGTCTGGTTGAAACCCCTTTCCCTCAGGCCGTGGGGTTCAAGCGGCACGGGCACGATACAGTCGGCGGGGGGAAGCTCAAGCCTCAAAAGCAGTTCGCCGAGGGGCGCTGAAAGCCTCTTTGCCCCGAAGAACTTAAACCGGTTTATGGCCTCCTTGAGCGCATCCTCATAAAGGCCGAAGCATATGGCCCTCGAAAAAGGCGGCCTCTCCTTGAGGCATACTCCGCAGAGCCTCCCGTATTCCGAGGGCAGGGGTGCGGCGCACAGGCGGCATGAGGGCCCGTTGTATTTTTCTATCGACCGGAAGCAGTCCGGGCAGATGGGGCTCAGCCTCCTGCTCCGGGGCGGCCTTCCGCAGAAAGGGCACTCCGACGGGTATACGAGGTTCAGGACGGAGGCTATCAGACTATCCGCAGTGGGGATTTGCAGTTTCCGCATTTTGGCTTCAAGGAAAGTTTTGCCTTAGGCACCTTGTTTTTTACTCCGCATTCCATGCATACATAAATGACGAAGTCCGCGCCTGTGTACTCGTTTATAAAGTTCGTATATACTGCGTCTTTTTCGATGACCTCCACGCCCATGCCGTTTTTTACGAGCATGGAGTCGGTCTTTAGCGCCCGTTTGACTACGCCCTTCAGTCTTGCGGCCTTTCCGTCGGGGAGGTAGACGGTGATATCGAGCGTAGAGCCTTCGCCAAGGCTGTTGCTGGTTGAGATGAAGATGCCGTTTTCGGAGATGTCCCCTGTAAAGCCCCTGTATGTGATGCCGCCGCCTGAGGAGAACTCGACTTCGAGCCTCCGTTTGAGGCGTACAGAGCGCCTTGTGCTACCCGAACTGGCCATCGAGCATAATGAGGGAGCCCCTGTCCGCACCCGTGGATATCAGGTGCACCGGGACGCCCAGCATCTCCTCTATGGTTCTTATGTATCTCCGGGCGGCTGGCGGAAGGTCCTCGAAGTCCTTGAGCCCGGTTGTGCTTTCCCGCCAGCCCTCGATGGCCTCGTAGACGGGCTCTACCGCCTCAAGCACGGCGGCCTCTTTCGGGAATTCCGTCATGAGTTCTCCCTTGTGCCTATAAGCCGTGCATATCTTCAGTTCTTCGATGCCGTCGAGGATGTCGAGTTTCGTGATGGCCAGACCGGTGAAGCCGTTGACCCTCACGGAGTGGCGGAGCGAGACGAAATCGAGCCAGCCGCATCTCCTCGGCCTTCCGGTGGTTGCGCCGTACTCGCCGCCCTTTTCCCTGAGTGTTTCCCCGAGGGGGCCTTTGAGCTCGGTCGGGAAGGGGCCTCCGCCCACCCTCGTCGTGTATGCCTTGACGACGCCCAACACCCTCTGTATCTTCGTAGGGCCCACGCCGAGCCCTGTGCATGCCCCGCCTGCGGATGCGCTTGAGGATGTCACATAGGGGTATGTGCCGTGGTCTACATCGAGGAGGGCGCCCTGTGCGCCCTCGAAAAGGACATTCCTTCCGGCGTCTATCGCCTCGTTTACGACTATGTCCGTATCGGCAATGTATTGGCCGAGGGTTCCGGCGCACCTCATATACCCTTCATATATTTCATCGGGGGAAAGGCCCTCCGGGTTTACGCCGTATACGGCCTTGAGGATGGCGGTGATGTGCCTGAGGTTGGTTTGGAGTTTTTCTCTGAAGAGCGCGGGGTAAAGGAGGTCCCCCACCCTGAGGCCCGAGCGCGATGCCTTATCCACATAGGCCGGGCCTATGCCCCTTCCGGTTGTGCCTATTTTTTTTGCGCCTTCGTTGGCCTGCTCTATGGCCATATGATAGGGCATTATGAGGTGTGCGCTTTTGCTCAAAAGGAGCCTGCCCGAGACATCTATCCCTTTTGCATTTATGCCCTCTATCTCTTCGATAAGGCAGTAGGGGTCAACCACGGTGCCGCCGCCTATGATGCAGAGCTTGCCCTGTCTGAAGATGCCCGAGGGCACGAGGTGCAGGATGGACTTCTCCCCGCCTATGACTACCGTATGGCCTGCGTTATGGCCGCCCTGATATCTTGCGACGACATCGGCCTTCTCGGTAAGGAAGTCCACTATCTTGCCTTTGCCTTCATCGCCCCACTGGGCGCCTACAATCACTACGGTGGGCACTCTTATCCCCTTATGCCTTGAAGTCCGGCCATGCTTACAGATAGACCTGTCTTACGGAGAGGATGTTGGGCTGGTTCCTTATTTCGCTCAGGAGTTCCGGGGTCACGGGCGCATCTATGGCGACGACCGATATGGCCCTTCCGCCTGCGGATTCCCTGCCGAAGTGCATCCGCGCTATGTTTATGTCGTGCCTGCCTAAGAGCGACCCTATGTTTCCGATGACGCCGGGCCTGTCGTTGTTGGACACGAAAAGGAGGTTCCCTTCGGGGATGATTTCCACCGGGAAGTTATCTACTTGTACGATGCGGGGGTCTTTCCTGCTGAAGAGCGTGCCTGCGAGGGCGCTTTCCTTGTCTTTGGCCCTGACCCGGAGGGTGAGCATGCTCTGGTAGTCGCCCGAATCCGCGGACTTAAGCTCCCGGACTTCTATACCGCGCTCCTTTGCTATAATGGGTGCGTTTACGAAGTTCACGGTCTCTTCAAGTATAGGGGTAAGGAGGCCCTTGAGTGCGGCTATGGTGACCGGAGCGGTGTTAAGCTCCATGGCCTCGCCCCTGTATTCGATAGTCACTTCCGTGATGCCGCCTTCGATGACCTGTGCGGCAAAACTGCCCATCTTCTCGGCAAGCGTCAGATAGGGGCTCAGTCTCGGGACTTGTTCTGCCGGAATGGACGGGAAGTTCACCGCATTCCTTATCGTGCCGCGGACGAGGTAGTCGGCTATCTGCTCGGCGATTGCGGTGGCGACATTCTCCTGCGCCTCCGCGGTGGCCGCGCCGAGGTGGGGCGTGCCTATTACATTTTCAAGCTCGATGAGTGAGTAGTCCTCTATAGGCTCTTTCTCGAAGACATCCAATGCCGCGCCCGCCACCTTCCCGGACTTCAGGGCCTCGGCCAGGTCTTTTTCGTTGACTATCCCGCCCCTTGCGCAATTGATTATCCTCACGCCGTCTTTCATCTTCTTTATGGAGCCCGCGCTTATGAGGTTTTTCGTTTCCGGTGTAAGCGGGGTGTGTATGGTTATGAAGTCTGCCCGCTCGAAGAGCTCATCGAGGCTTACCTTTTCGACACCCGTCTCCTTTGCCCTTTCTTCGCTCAAAAACGGGTCGTATGCTATGACATTCATCTCGAGGCCTAAGGCCCTCTTTGCGACCTGTCCGCCTATGTTTCCGATGCCCACGATTCCCAGTGTCTTGTTGAAGAGCTCAACGCCCATGAACTTTTTCTTTTCCCACTGGTGGGCCTTCATCGAGGCCGATGCCTGCGGGACCTGCCTTGCGAGGGCAAAGAGGAGGGCCAAGGTGTGCTCCGCGGTGGTGATGGTGTTGCCTCCGGGGGTGTTCATCACGACGATGCCTTTTTTTGTGGCCGCGGCCTTATCCACATTATCGAGGCCGCTTCCCGCCCGGCCTATGACCTTGAGGTTCTTCGCCCGCTCTATGACATCGGCGGTTACGCGGGTTGCGCTCCTTATGATGAGGCCGTGGTAATCCCCGATGGCGGCCAGAAGCTCCTCAGGGCTCATCCCGGTTCGGACATCCACATGGAGCCCGGCCTTCTTTAGGATTTCCACCCCCTTCGGGGAGAGCTTATCGCTTACAAGCACCTTCATTTGAGAAAGACCTCTTCTGCGGCCGCAACTCCGGCGCCCAACTTTACCGGGTGGCCCATCCCCTTAAGGAGCATCTCTATGGCGGAGAGTGCGGCTATCGTATCGAAGATGTCCGCATAGCCGAGGTGGGCGACCCTGAAGATTTTCCCCCTTGCCTCGTCCTGCCCGCCCGCCGCGGTGATTCCGTATTTTTCGCGGAGCCCCTTGTACACGGCCTGCCCGTCTATGCCCTCCGGGGTCTCGATTGCGGTCAGGGAGTTACTGGGCCTTTCCTTTGCATAGAGCTTAAGACCGAGTGCGGCTACTCCTGCCCTCATCGCCTTTGCGAGCCTTTCGTGCCGGGCAAAGACCGCCATTTGCCCTTCTTTTTCGATGAGCTTGAGGGCCTCGTTAAGCCCGATTATGAGGGTTACGGGGGATGTGAAAAGGGTCTGGTTCTTTGCGAGGTTTTCCCTTTCTTTTTTGAGGTTGAAATAAAACCTCGGGGCCTTTGCGCTTTCGTTTTTCTTCCATGCCTTTTCGCTCACGCTTACGAAGGCCAGTCCGGGCGGGAGCATCAGGCCCTTCTGCGAGCCCCCGACCATTATGTCTATGCCCCATTCGTCCGTTCTTATGTCGTGGGCCGCAAGCGCGCTTATGGCATCTACGACGAAAATGGCATCGGCATGCTTTTTTATAATCCCGCCTATGGCCTCCACATCGTGGTTTACGCCGGTCGAGGTCTCGCACGCCTGAACGAAGACGCCTTTGACGGCGGGGTCTTCCTTGAGGGCCTGCTCTATTTCTTCGGGCCTTACCGCGTATCCCCAGCGGACCATCAGCTCCTTTACATCGAGTCCGTATGCCTTGGCTATCTTGGTCCACCGCTCGCCGAACTTCCCGCCGTTTACGACGAGGACCTTCTCTCCGGGGCTGAAGAAGTTATTAACCGAGGCCACCATCCCCCCGGTGCCCGATGCGCAGAGTATGAGGACATCGTTTTCCGTCTGATAGAGCCTCTTTAGGCCCTTCTTTGCGGAATCGAGCACGGGTATGAAGTCCGGCGCCCGGTGATGTATTATCGGCATGGCCATTGCCTGAAGCACTTCCGGCGGAACCGGCGTCGGCCCCGGGGCAAAGAGATATTTTTTCAACTTCAACCTCCAGTAGATTAACTCATCAACTAAGTATATTAAAATCTTTCACCCCCTCCGGTCAAGAAGGGATTTCTTGAGAAGTTCCCCCATTTTTTAAAGACCGTCTCCCAGTAAAAACAGCGAGGTCTG
>CAZPPU010000131.1:5114-5391 GCA_964588515.1 uncultured Nitrospirota bacterium | reverse complement strand
TCCTCCTTTATCGCACCGAACTGCGCCTTCAGGTCAACCATCGGTATCATAGTCTTTCTTTTATCCTCTCCGTTATCCTTATTGTAAGCTCAAGCGCATCCCTCGCCTCGACTCCCGAGACCTTCGGCCTTCTCCTCTTAAGGACGCAGGCGGCAAAATCCATAAGCTCTTCTTTGAGCGGCTCTCCTTCCTTAACAGGAATGGACTCCTCTAAAAAAACTCCTCCATCGGCCTTGAAATACCTTCTAAGGGTCTTCCCCCTGTAGTCGAGCGCCAC
>CAZPPU010000131.1:1663-5104 GCA_964588515.1 uncultured Nitrospirota bacterium | reverse complement strand
CACACGCCTTGTCTTTACGCAGTCTATAAAATCCATAAGCTCGACCTTGAGCGGCTCTCCTTCCTTAACAGGAATGGACTCCTCCGCCAATAAAGCCCCTCCTCCGGCCTTGAAATACCTCTTAAGGGTCTTCCCCCTATAGTCAATCACCATGTAGGAGTCCTTCTGATATATCCTGAGGCATCTCCTCGTATCCTCTGATATGCGGCTTGCCGTAAATACGGCTGAGACGCCGTTTTTGAATTCAAGCCATGCAGAGGCAAAGTCCAGCTTATCCGTGACTATGGAATTTCCAGCCGCGCTTAACTTGGAAACCCCTGCGCCGCCTAAAAACCCCGATACTATATCTATATCATGTATCATCAGGTCAATCGTGACATCCACATCCGTTGCCCTGTTAAGAAAAGGCGAAACCCTTTCCGCCTCGAAAAACCATGCGTCCCTTACATGCCTCGCTGCCTCTGTAACGGCAGGGTTATACCGTTCGAGATGGCCGACCTGAATTATGCAGCCCCGTTTATCCGCCTCCTCGATAAGTTCGTCGGCCTCACGGACGGTCAAGGTTATGGGCTTTTCGATGAGGAGGTCTTTGCCTGCCCTCAGGCACTCAAGCGCTACGGCGTAATGGGTGGATGTGGGGGTGGCGATGCTCAGGGCGGCAAGGCCGTCGAGCGCCTCCCTGAAATCTGAGAACGCACGACCGCCGTACTGCCGGGCGATGTCCCCGGCCCGTGCATGGTCGGCATCCACCACTCCTGCAAGCTCCACGCCCTCCATCTCCGAATATATCCGGGCATGGTGTCTGCCGAGGTGGCCCACACCTATGACGCCTACTTTCAGTCCCATCGGTTTCCTTGAAGATGGTATTTTGCCTTAAAGCGCCTTATTTCGGCAAGTAAGCCGCCATTGCCTTGAAAATTTTAAATTGTTAAACTAAAATATAACCCTTAAGGAGGAATCTTCATGTCCGACATGGTAGAGGTCAGATGGCACGGAAGAGGCGGACAGGGCACGGTCACGGCGGCGAAGGTCCTTGCGGACGCCTGCCTTTCGGGCGGCAGGCATGTTCAGGCGTTTCCGGAATACGGCCCCGAAAGGGCAGGAGCGCCCCTAAAGGCTTATAACAGGGTAAGCTCAACCCCGCTCAGGATGCATTGTCCGGTGCTCGAGCCTCAGGTGGTAAGCATCGTTGATTCCACACTCCTTGACGGGGTCAATGTCTCGGAGGGGGCGACCGAGGATGCGGTATTCATAGTAAATACATCGAAAAGCCCGGCAGAGATACGGGCAAAGCTCAAGGCAGGGGCAAAACAAAGGGTAGTTGCGGTAGATGCAACGAAGATAGCCATGGATACGATAGGCAGGGCCCTTCCCAATTCCCCGATGCTCGGCGCGGTCGTGAAGGTAACCGGCCTTGTGAGCCTCGAACACCTCCTTGAGGATGTAAGAAAGAGTTTCGGCAAGAAGTTCTCGGAAAAGATAATCACCGGCAATATCGAGGCGGTTAAAAGGGGTTACGAGGAGGTCAAAGAGGGATGAAGAAGTGGCATGAGCTTACACCCGGCGCAGTGGTGCTCGAAGGGGGCAATGCCGTCAAGTTCAAGACCGGCTCATGGCGGGCCTTCAGGCCGAGATGGATAGAGGAAAACTGCATCCAGTGCCTTTTCTGCTGGCTTTACTGCCCGGACATGGCAATCAAGGTCAAAGACGGAAAGATGACGGGCTTCGATTACGACTACTGCAAGGGCTGTGGCGTATGCGCGCTGGAATGCCCCGGAAAGAAAGGCAATAAGGCGATTGTAATGGAAGAGGAAGGCAAATGACAAAGAATACCGAGGGGGCTCGTAGCCCCGTTGCGGTTACAGGAAACGAGGCCGTGGCAAACGCCCTCAGGCAGGCGGACCCGGATGTCTGTGCGGCCTACCCTATAACGCCCGCGACGGACATGATGCAGAGGTTTGCCGGGTTCGTCTCAAACGGTCAGGTGGACACGGAGTTCATACCCGTTGAGAGCGAGCATAGCGCAATGTCCGCGGCCATAGGCGCGGCCGCAGGCGGAGGGAGGGTCATCACGGCCACATCCTCTCAGGGGCTTGCCCTCATGTGGGAGATGCTTTTCATAGCCTCGGGCACCAACCTCCCCATCATCATGCCCGTAGTAAACAGGGCGCTTTCGGCCCCGCTTAATATCCACGGCGACCACTCCGATGCGATGGGCGCAAGGGATTCGGGCTGGATTCAACTTTGGTCGGAAAACGCACAGGAGGCATACGACAACACCATACAGGCATTCAGGATTGGGGAGCACCCGGAGCTCAGGCTCCCGGTGATGGTCAACCTTGACGGCTTCATCATTAGCCATTCGATAGAGAGGATGGAGTATCTCGAAGACAAGGATGTAAAAACCTTTATCGGCGAATACAAGCCCCTCTATCCTCTCCTTGACCTCGACCACCCAAAGAGCTTCGGCCCGCTCATACTGCCGGACCTCTATATGGAATATAAGAGGCTACAGCACGAAATAATGTCCAAGGCCAAAAATATAGTCCTTTCCGTGGGCAGGGACTTCGAGAAACTGAGCGGAAGGAGCTACGGCCTCTTTGAGTCCTACAGGCTCGACGACGCCGAAGTCGCGCTCGTGATAATGGGCTCTGCGGCAGGCACATCGAAGGATGTGGTGGACGGCATGAGGGAAAAGGGAGTAAAGGCCGGACTCCTCAAGCCCCGGCTCTTCAGGCCCTTCCCGTATGAAGAGGTCGCGGATGCCCTCAAGGGGCTTAAGGCGGTTGCGGTCATGGACAGGGCGGATTCATTCGGGGGCTATGGCCCGCTTTTCATGGAGATATGCAGTGCGCTCTACCCCCTGAAGACAAGGCCGGTCGCCATAAACAAGATATACGGCCTCGGAGGCAGGGACTACCTGCCCCTGCACGGAGAGGAGACCTTCATGGAGCTTGCCGGGATAGCGAAAGGCGAAGGCGTAAAGACAATCAAGGAATACATCGGGGTAAGGCAATAATGACAACGGAACTCAAGCTGAAAGAACTCTCGAAAAAAGAACCCCTTCTTACGGCGGGCCACAGGATGTGCGCAGGGTGCGGAGCGCCCACCGTGGTCAAGATGGTACTCCTGGCGGCCGAGCATCCGGTCATAGCGGCCAATGCAACGGGATGCCTCGAGGTCTCCACATGCATCTCGGAATATACGGCATGGAAGATTCCATGGATTCACAGCGCATTTGAAAACGCCGCGGCCACCATTTCGGGGGTCGAGACGATGTACAGGGCACTCAGGAAAAAGGGCAAGATGGACAAGGAGATAAAGTTCATCGCCTTCGGCGGCGACGGCGGCACCTACGACATAGGGCTACAGAGCCTTTCGGGCGCAATGGAGCGCGGTCATGCGATGCTCTATGTCTGCTACGATAACGGCGCATACATG
>CAZPPU010000131.1:0-1653 GCA_964588515.1 uncultured Nitrospirota bacterium | reverse complement strand
AAGCCACTGGCTGGACCTGATGAAAAAGGTAAGAAAGGCCCTTTCCAAAAACGGCCCTGCATTCATAAACGCCCTCTCCCCCTGTAACAGGGGCTGGCGCTCGAGGACCGACGATTCCATAGCGCTTTCGAGGCTGGCCGTAGAGACATGCTACTGGCCCCTCTATGAGATAGAAGACGGCGTTACGAGGCTTACAGTCAAGCCCAAGGAGAAAAAGCCCCTCCCTGAGTTCCTCAAGCCGCAGGGGAGGTTCAAGCACCTTTTCGCACCGGAAAACGAGCCCGTTTTAAAACAGCTTCAGGCCGATGTGGATACCGAGTGGGAGAGACTTCTTAAGGAGTCCGCCCCAAGCAAGGAGTAAATTATGAACTTCGACCTTGTCATGTATGAAAGCGAGTTCAAGCGGATAGACGAGGAACTCCAGAAGCTCTACCAGCAGGCAAATGCCGTGGTCATCTTCCTCGTGGACAAAAACGGCCAGCTCATAGCCTCGGCCGGAGACACCCGGAACTTCGATACCACATCGCTTGCCTCGCTCACCGCAGGCAACATAGCGGCAACCGGAGGCATTGCGCGGCTCTTGGGAGAAAAGGAGTTCACCATCCTCTTCCATGAGGGCGAAAAGGACAACATCCATATATCGCTCGTAGGCCAGAGGGTCATACTCGTCGTGATATTCGACCATAGGTCCTCCATCGGGCTCGTGAGGCTCAGGGTCAAGAAGGCCACGGAGAGCCTCGCTCAGATTTTCGATGAGATAGCAAAGAAGGCCGAAAAAGAAAAGCTCGAGGGGAAGCTCGCCGAATCCCCCTTCGCCGAGATAAGCGACGAAGACATAGACAACCTCTTCAGGTAGGGGCCGGCAAGTGTCTTTTATAAATTACTCCTCCCGCGAGATAAACTGCAAAATCGTATATTACGGTCCGGGGCTTTGCGGAAAGACCACGAACCTCCAGTTCATCTACAGAAAGACGAACCCCGAGCAGAAAGGCAAGCTTATCTCCCTTGCAACGGAGACCGAGCGGACCCTCTTTTTCGACTTCCTCCCCCTTGCCCTCGGCGATATAAAGGGCTTCAGGGTCAGGTTCCATCTCTATACCGTGCCGGGTCAGGTCTTCTATGCGGCATCGAGGAAACTCATCCTCAAGGGCGTTGACGGCGTGGTCTTCGTCTCCGACAGCCAGATGGAGAGGATGGAGGCGAACATGGAAAGCATCGACGACCTGAGGGTAAACTTAGCCGAGCAGGGCTACGACCTCGACAAGCTCCCCTTCACCATCCAGCACAACAAACGGGACCTTCCGAGCGCCGCACCCCTCGAGGAGATGAACCGCCTCATTAACCCCAACGGCATCCAGTGGTTTGAGGCCGTGGCCACACAGGGCACAGGGGTCTTCGAGACCCTGAAGGCCGTGGCCAGACAGGTCCTCATGGAACTCAAAAAGAACTATTAGCCGCACCGTTTAATTTTTTTAGGCCAATCCCTGATAATCCCTTACCGCCAAACTATTTATAAACCCATAAGGATTTTTAATTTGACGGGGGGGGGACCAGTTATGTTTAAATTCAGACGCAGGAAAAGTGGGACTCGTAAAAACGCATTACTAATCGGTGCAGAAAATACTTCACATAGGGGCGATGGATATGCTATTC
>CAZPPU010000130.1:4655-5424 GCA_964588515.1 uncultured Nitrospirota bacterium | reverse complement strand
GGATCCGGGACTTTTCGATCCGGTTTCAGCTTTATACCGTCCCTGGTCAGGTACGCTACAACGCGACAAGGAGGATCGTGCTTAAGGGGGCGGACGCAGTCATCTTCGTTGCTGACTCGCAGCGCGACATGAGGGAGCAGAACATCGAAAGCTTCCAGAACATGAGGGAAAACCTCACGGCAAACAACATAGACCCCGACGGCATACCCGTTTTACTTCAGTTCAACAAGAGGGACCTCCCGAATGTCCTTTCCGACGAGGAATTGAACCGCGACCTTAACCCCAACAGCTACCCGTGGATGCATGCGGTGGCCATCGAAGGCACAGGCGTAAAAGAGACATTCAAAGAGATAATAAAGCTCCTCCTCAGGGACATCTCGGGGAAGCACAATGTGGCGATAACCCATCCGGAAGATGAAGCCCCTCCACCGGTTGAAGAGGCCACTGTGGCCCCACCCATGGCCGAAGAGGTCGTGGTTCAACCCGCGGTCGAAGAGGTCTTGGTTCAACCCGGAGTCGCGGAACCCTCTTTGCAAAGCCTTCTTACGCCTGCATGGGAGTTTGAGCCGAGGGAAACCGTCTCCGCGCCCTCCGCGACCCCGCTCGTGGAAGAAGAGCCGGCCATGGAGAAAACGCTCGAAGAGGAAATCATGCGGATATCCACTCCGGAGGTCGTCCCTGCGCCCCCTTCGGAGCAACCCCTCGAAATCGAAGACATCCGGACACAGATTGCCGGATTAAAAGACGCTATGGATTCGCTTAACGCCGC
>CAZPPU010000130.1:3595-4645 GCA_964588515.1 uncultured Nitrospirota bacterium | reverse complement strand
AGGTCTCCCAGTCGAGGGCCGAAAGGACACTTCAGGACTTTTCAAAGCTCGCGCACTTCATGGAAACCTCCATAGCCGCTCTTTCCAAGGACGCAAAGGACTCAACCGCAAGGCATAACGAGGTGCTGAAGGCCCTGAAAGAACTCACATTCGCCCTTTCAAGCCAAAAGGTCAAGAAGGGGTGGAGCCTCTTCCGGTAGGGCTAATTGGAAGGACAGCCGTTTGCCCCGAGCTCCCTTGCCGCCGCATAAACATGGTGTTCGTCTATAAGGGTCGAGCCCGTGCTTATACCCTCAAGTAAAGAGGCGGTTGCTATGTTGTTTATTATCCTCGGTATGCCGCCCGAGACCTTGAAAACGGCCTTGACCGCGGTCTCCGTAAAGAGCATGTCGTTTCTGCCGGCGACCGAGAGCCTGTGCCCTATATAGCCCGTTGCCTCGTCCTCGCCCAAAGGCCCTATGTGGTAACTTAGGCCTATCCTCTGCTTAAGGGGGATGTACGCCCTGTGGTTAAGCCTTTTCCTGAGGTCCGACTGCCCGACGAGGATGAGACAGATGAGGTTTGCGTCGTCAAGCTGGAAATTCGTAAGAAGCCTTATCTCCTCGAATGTCTGCTTGTCCGGGACGAGTTGGGCCTCGTCTATGATTACAACCGGAGTGACCTTCTTCTCGTAATCCTCGAAGACCTTCCCGTATATGGAGTCGAGGAGGTTGTCCTTGGAGCCCGTAGCGGCGTCTATGCCGAACCTCTTTGCGACGGTCTTAAGGAATTGCGCGGGCGTAAGCCTCGGGTTTATGATGAGTATTATCCTGTGCCTTTCGTCGAGCGAATCTATAAGGGCCCTCGTAAGCGTGGTCTTCCCGCATCCGACCTCGCCCGTGAGGAGGAAAAGCTCCTTTTCCTCTACCGCATAATGGAGCCTTGCGAGGGCCTCTTCGTGGGCCCTGCTCATGAACAGAAACCGCGGGTCCGGCGTTTTCCTGAAGGGCAAAACATCGAGGCCGTAAAACTCCTCATACATGTATGACGCCCCTTTGCTTAAGGAGGGAT
>CAZPPU010000130.1:0-3585 GCA_964588515.1 uncultured Nitrospirota bacterium | reverse complement strand
CTGCCTATCTCGGCGGCCCCGGCGAAACCCCTTACGCCCTTGAAGTAATCGCCCAAGGACTTTATGACTATCTCCTGCTGTCCCAGAAGCTCGTCCACGAGGAGACCTATCCTCCGCTCGCCGAAGCCCACAACGACCGCAAAAGACCTTTCGGCCCCGTCCGTTCCGAGCTCAAGCATGTTCTTTAGCCTGACCATCGGGAGCATCGTCCCCCTCAGGTTATAGACCTCCCTGCCTTCTATGGTCTGAAGGGAGATGTGCTCCACCGCATGGGTCTCGGAGATGGAAGTAAGGGGGATGGCAAACCTCTCCCCGCCGACCCTTACGATAAGGGATTTGATTATGGCCAAAGTTATCGGCAGTGTGAGCATGAATGTCGAGCCTATGTCCTTTTCGGTCTCCACATCGGCAAATCCGCCGAGGGCCGAAAGCTTGTCCCTTACGATGTCGAGGCCCACGCCCCTGCCGGAGACCTCGCTTACTTCTTCCTTTGTGCTGAAGCCGGGCATAAATATGAGCTCAAGGAGCTCCCGCCTCTGAAGCTCCACACCCTCCTCGACGAGGCCCTTCTGGACGGCCTTCTTCCTTACCTTCTCGACATCTATTCCTCCGCCGTCGTCCTTCGTCTCGATGACCACATGGTTGCCCCTCTGGTAAGCCTTGAGGGAGATTAGGGCCACCTCTTTTTTGCCCTTCTTCAGGCGCACTTCGGGCGGCTCCACACCGTGGTCTATGGCGTTTCTGACTATGTGCACGAGGGGGTCTATGATCTCCTCGGCAAGGAACTTATCGAGCTCCGTGTCCTCGCCGTACATGACGAGGTCTATCTGCTTTCCGACATCCCTCGAATACCTCCTTATGACCTGCGAGAGCCTGCCGAATATCTGGCCTATGGGGACCATCCTTATTTCGAGCACCTGGTCCTGAAGCTCCGCAACCCTCCGGTCGAGCGTCTGCGCCATCTTGTGCATATCTATGACGAGCGGGGAATGCCCGAAGGTATCGGCCATCTCGGCGCTTATTCTTTCGACCGCCCCTTTTGCGAGGGTAAGCTCCCCGATGGTGTTTAGTATCCTGTCGAGCTTCTCTATGTCCACCCGTACGGTGGTGGAGGCCGTCTTTAGGGACGCCTCCTTCATCGGCTGGATTGCCGCCTGGGTCTTGGCTCCGACAAGCTCGGAAACATCGAAGTTTACGGACTTCCTCATCTCTCCGGCCGGGACCGGACTGCCTACGAGGATATTGAAGCCTATCGAATCCGGCGGCACATTCTGCGATGTGGGGAGAGTAGCGATAAGCTCCCCGCGGGACTTTACGGTCTTTATAAGCTCTTCGAGCGCCTTGTCGAAATCCCCGAGACTAAAGACGCTCTTTATGAGGTAAACGCCTTTCCCGTCCCTTATATTGACCTTCGGCCTCTGCTCCTCGTACTCCGAAAGCACCTTCAGTATGGAGCCGTCTATCAGGCCCTCGACGCCCTGTGCCCCGGCCTTGCCGGAGAGGGATTTCCTGAAGGCGGAGATATCGTCGAGACAGCCCGATACATCAATCTGCCTGTCTTCCTTGAGGCCGTTTACCGCATCCCTCAATATGTCTATATACTTGAAGAGAAACCGTATAGTCTCGTCGGTAATATCGAGCCTTCCGAGCCTTACTTCATCGAGGACGGATTCGAGGGAGTGGCTTATATCGGTGATGCCGGAATGACCGAAAAGCCCGGAGAGGCCTTTCAGGGTATGGAGGGCCCTGAAGAGCGCATTGACGGTATCGGGGTTTGCCCCCAACTTGTAGGTGTCCTGAATCTCAAGGAGGAGCCGCCCGGCCTCTTGGAGGATGTCCTCGGCCTCGGCTATGAATTCCTTTTCCGAGCCTTTCATAACTTAAGGAGGGCCTTGACCGTGTCCTGCAAGTCTTTGGCCTTGAAGGGTTTCGTGATATAGGCGTTGGCCCCGAGAGCAAGGCCCCGTTTTCTGTCGTCCTCGCTCTTTTCCGTGCTGATTATAAGGAGGGGGATGTGCCTGTAGCGTTCGTCGCCCCTTATGAAACTTATAAGCTCAAGACCGTTTATATCCGGCATGTTTATGTCGGTTATGACGAGGTCGAAGTTATGTGCCGGGAGCTTTTTAAGGGCGTCAAAACCGGTCGGCGACTCGACCATCTCGAAGTCCCCGGCGTCCTCAAGGAGGGCCCTTATCATCGCCCTTGTCGTAGCCGAATCCTCGACTATGAGAATGGAGCTCATAAGTGCGTTATGTTAACAAATAACGGCAATAAAGTCATCATCGCCCCCTGTCCTCGAACTCCTGAAGCCGCCGCTGAAGGAGCGCCTTTTCAAAGGCGAGCCCGGCCTGACTGATGAATATCTCAAGCCCCTCGGTCTGCCCGATTTCCTCATCCGAGGGGAGGTTGTCGCAGTAAAGCAGGGCCACCACCCTGCCGTCGGCAATGAGGGGGAAAAAGGCCGCTTCCTCCGGCCAGCCGCCCCCTATTTCACCGGCCAGCCGCACGGTCACCCCGTCTTTGGCCACAGCGCCTTTATAGGAGCGGCCCTCGCGGAGGATTTCCGAAAGGAACCTGCTTTCCCTGTAGGGCATGACCGTCTGCCTTATCTTTTTGTCCGCATTCTCTTTATCGAGGCCGAACTGACCGAGGCCCGCAAGCAGGGAATCCTTTACCATAAAGAGGACCCCTCTTTGGAATATCTCGCTTGCAAACCTGAGGATGAGGAGCGTTACCTCGGAGGTCGAGTTCGGGAACCTCAATTCCTGCGTCAGGGCCTTAAGGTACGATATGTCTTTCCTTTCCACCTCCGCGCCCGCCCAGTCGCTTTCCCAGCCGCCCCCCTCGGATTCCTCCGTCTCTTCGTCCTCTAAGGACACCCCGTGGGTGAGTTCGTCATGTACCCTTGCGCCCTCCATAAGGAGGTATTCGGGCGACATCCCTTTGGAGACCTCCCATCCATAGTCCCGGATATCCACCTTGCCGTTTACTTCGAGGTCGTCGAGCTCGAACTGGAAATCCCCGTCCTGCCAGAGCAGAAGCTTATAGACGAGCTTCATTATCCTCTTCCTCGCAACCCTGTCGAGGACTTCTTTTCGCACTGCGCCCATCTCGTAGAGGATGTCCGCAATGGATTTCTTCGGGAGGCTCTCCCTGACGCCTTCCGCAAGCCTGAGCGTGGATTTCTTTATATGGCCTTCACCGAGGAGTTCCTCGCCTAAGCTCGAATCGGTGACACTGCTTTCGGCCTTTATGACGAGGCCGCCTTTAAACATGATGACGGCCGAGCCGCCGCTTCCTTTTATGATAAGGGCGCCGGTTTTTTTGCCGACGCTCAGTATCTGAAATATGTCCGAAAGCGCAAGGTCTTCAATCCTACCCGCAAGGCTCATATAGGCACTTTCCTTCGATTAAATCTTAACCGAGCATGCGAAGAAAAATCAAGACACGCCCCGTGTATCAACGGGGAATTAGACAACGGGAAGTACGGCCTGTTAAAGCAAAAACCGGCCGGAATGGCTTAAAATCCATGATGGAGAGAATAAGGCTGACGGGCAGGAACACAAAAAAGGCGGTCGCGCTGGC
>CAZPPU010000129.1:0-5447 GCA_964588515.1 uncultured Nitrospirota bacterium | reverse complement strand
CCATAGCGACATCTATATAGAGGGCCTCAAGCGGCTTACGGATGCAGTCCATGGGCACGACTGCCTTATCGCGCTTGAGCTTACACACGGCGGCGCCCAGTGCCCGCCCGTCCTCCTCGGCGGAAGCGCGCCCTTCGGGCCTTCGGAGTTTTATAACCCCTTCACGAAGGCAGAGGCACTGCCTCTTTCAAACGAGATGATATGGCAACTGAGAGACGCCTTCGGAGAGGGGGCAAGGAGGGCAGAGACCGCGGGGTTCGATGCCGTGGAAATCCATGCCTCAAACGGCTATCTTATAAGCGGGTTCCTTTCGCCTCGCACAAACAGGCGCGATGACTACTGGGGCGGGGACGAGGAACGGAGATTCCACTTCCTCGAGGAGGTTTCAAAGGCCGTGAAGGGCGAAGTGGGCGGGGACTATCCCGTCCTTGTAAAACTCAATGCGGACGACCTCTGCGCCGGCGGGCTAAGGCCGGATGAAAGCCTGAGGACTGCCCTCAGGCTTGAGGCCATGGGCATGGATGCGGTCGAACTAAGCGCGGGCTTGAGGCCCTTCAGGGGGGCACGGCCCCCCACGATGGGGCTACGAGCCCCCACGATAGGGGTAAGGACCGAGACCGAAGCGTATCTTAGGGAGGCATCGAGGCTCTTCAAAAAGGGCCTTCGCATCCCGGTAATACTTACGGGCGGCCTGAGGTCGAGAGCCGTGATGGAGGATGTCCTCATGACAGGGGATGCGGACCTCATAGGTCTGGGGAGGCCCCTTCTCCGGGAGCCCGGCCTCCCGAACCTCTTCATGGCAGGAAGGGAAAAATCGGAGTGCGTCTCCTGCAATAGTTGTATGAGGTTCAATAAGCTCCACCGGATGGAGTGCGCAAGGGCGAAAACGCAAACCTGAATATCGCAGGGGCTCTCTGCCTATTACGCAGGAGGCCGTGCCTCCCCCTTGTATATCCGCATGTAATGGCTTAAAATAAGCGCTAATGAACCCGGAAGCGCGTGAGCTTGCAGAGTTTCTCCGCGAGCCCAAGATTGCCTATTTCTCCATGGAGATAGGCGTCCATAACGATATCCACACCTATAGCGGGGGCCTCGGCGTCCTTGCAGGCGATACCATAAAGTCCGCCGCGGACCTGAAACTCCCGATGGTCGCGGTGACCCTCATAAGCAAGAAGGGATATTTCAGGCAGGAACTCGATGAGGCGGGAAACCAGACGGAACACCCGGCGGAGTGGGACCCCCGGAGGTTCATGACCCTTCTTCCCGAGAAGGTTTCCCTGCGGATAGAGGGCCGTGAGGTTTCCGTCCAGGCATGGTTTTACATAGTAAGGAGCATAACGGGCGGGAAGGTCCCCATGCTTTTTTTAGACACCGATGTCGAGGGCAACTCCAAAGAGGACAGGGAGCTTACGCATTACCTTTACGGGGGGGAGGAAAGATACAGGCTCAAGCAGGAGGCCATACTCGGCATAGCCGGCGTGAGGATGCTCTATAAGCTCGGGTTCGAGATAAAGGAATACCACATGAACGAGGGCCATGCAAGCCTCCTTACGGTGGAGCTCCTCCACGAACACAAAAGGGACATCGAGGAGGTCTGGGACGAGGACCTCGTATGGGACGCCCCGCGGGTAAGGGACCTCTGCGTCTTTACGACCCATACGCCGGTTGAGGCGGGCCATGACAAGTTCTCCTATGAGCTCGTCATGGATGTGTTGGGGGAAATACTTCCGCTTAAGATACTAAAGAGGCTCGCCGGAGCTGACAGTCTCAACCTGACCCTGCTTGGCCTTAACCTCAGCGAATACATAAACGGGGTGGCAAAAAAGCACCGGGATGTCTCCATGACCATGTTCCCCGGCTATGAGATATCTGCCATCACAAACGGCGTGCACTCATACACATGGACATGCGAGAGCATGAGGCGGCTTTACGACAAATATCTCCCGGGCTGGGCGAACGAGCCGGAACTCTTCGTCCGGGTGGAGCGCATACCGGAAGAAGAACTCTGGGAGGCCCACATGGAGGCCAAAAGACGGCTTATAGACCATGTAAACAAAACGACCGGCTCGGGCATGAGCAAGGATACCCTGACGGTAGGGTTTGCAAGGAGGGCGACCACATACAAACGGGGCGCTCTCATCTTCAGGGACCTTAAGAGGCTCGAGGCCATAGGCGAAGGCAGGCTCCAGATAATCTATGCAGGCAAGGCCCACCCCAAGGACCAGCCGGGCAAGGAAATCATAAGGCATATCTTCAGGTGCAAGGAGGCCCTGAAAGGAAAAGTCCCCATAGCCTACCTCAAGGACTACGACATGGAGCTTGCCCTCATGATGGTCTCCGGCGTGGACCTCTGGCTCAACACCCCGCGGCGGCCGTACGAGGCGTCCGGGACATCGGGGATGAAGGCCTCGCATAACGGGGTCATAAACTTCAGCGTGCTCGACGGCTGGTGGATAGAAGGCTGGATAGAAGGCTATACGGGCTGGTCCATAGGCCCGCTTCCCTCGGCGCTTGAGGACGATAAGGACGCACAGGACGCCGAAGACCTCTACCAGAAGCTCCAAAACACCATCATGCCCATCTATTACAAAGACAGGCACATATGGCTCCGGATGATGCAGAACGCCATCGGCAAAAACGCCTATTACTTCAACAGCCACAGGATGATGCGCAGGTATGTGACCGAGGCCTATATCCGTTAGGGTATGTAGCCCGTTACATAGAAGTGGAAGCGGATTACATATTTACAGGCCTGCAAACAGGGAAACCCCCTGCTGGACAACCCGTAAATTTCTGGTATACTACTTGCTATATGACAGGCATGAAGCCGAAAATGTCATACACGGTCGGGGGCAGGGCGGGCGTAACGCTCATCGAGCTGATAGTGGTGCTGGCAATCATCGGCATAATAGCCGCAATCGGCTCCTTTACGATGGGAGACATCGTGCGCAAATACAGACTTGACACCGCGGCAACCGACCTGGCGGCCCGGTTCAGGCTTGCCAAGATGGTCAGTGTTACAAGGAACGCAACGGTAAGCGTAAGATTCGACACAGGCGCAGGCTCCTACTTTGCATTCTTGGATGCGAACAAAGACGGCGTAAAGGACGCCGGCGAATCCTACATCAACCTCGACAGCGGCAGGGAAACAAGCGATGTCGCAACCGCAACCAAGACAATACATGAGAGAGTATCCATGTATAACGTAAACTTCGGCGGGGGGCAGGCGGTGGCCTTCAGCCCGCCTGCGGGCCTCCCGAGGGAAGACCTGCTTCCGTGGGGCGCGGTAAACGGCGTGGTCTGCTTCCGTGCGGAGATAGACAAGGGAAACGAATACAGGAGGATAACCATAAGCCCCACAGTCGGGAAGGTGACCCTCTGGAGAGAAGCATTAGGTTTCAACCACGGCTCGGACTGCACTACAACCGATGCCAACTGGGAGAAGGAGTTTTAGAATGACCGCAAGGCAGAGGGCGGCAGGCCGAAGGAGTTCGGCAAACCGCGCGGCGTATGCAGGCTTCAGCCTCATCGAGCTAATGATAGCCCTGACAATCCTTGCGGTAGGGCTCCTTGCCCTCGCCCAGCTCCAGATAATCTCGATAAGGGGGGGGGCGTCTTCAAGGAGGTTCACCATAGCCACGAACCTCGCAAAGCAAGGCATAGAGCAGGTAAAGGGCGCGCACGCCCTGCTTTTCAAGGGCAGCGCTTATATAGACAACAGCCCGCTTATCATAAACCACAATAACAGCGGCTCAAACCCGAGCGGTCACAACGATGACGACTGCGCATCGCCAACCGACACCGCCTGCTTCGCCCCGGAAATCTCCACGGCCACAAACATCGGCTCCCTGCAGTTCGATATGATAGAGGTCGTCAGGGACGAAGTGGTGGATGCGCCCGGCAAGGTGACGCATTTCCTTAATACGGTCTGCGGCCCCCAGGCATACGGAGCCGCATGCGCCTACGGGACGAACGACTTCGTAAGGCTCCACAATGTAAGGAACAGACCCACCAGCGCGGACATCGGAAATGTCGTCGACTCTAAGGTGAAGGTAAAAGAGGTCAATGTCATGGTCCTCTGGAGCGAAGACGGGCTGACGCACGGCGTGAACCTGAGGACATTCATCGGGAGAAAAGACAGTGACTTCTTTTAAACAGGTCAAGCAAAGCAAGGGCGTAACGCTCGTTGAGCTTTTAGTGGTCATTTCCATACTCGGTCTTGTAATCGGGCTCATATACGGGATATTCATAAGCCAGATAAGGTCAAGGACATGGCAGGGCAATGTCTTCGACCTTCAGCAGAACCTCAGGACGTCCATGGACCTCATGACCGCGGAGCTCATCAAGGCCGACACTTCCATGTATAACGCCGGTATATGTAACAATGCGTTCAGGATAAGAGTCGAATCCAAGGATATAACATACAAGGTTTCGGACGGCCGTCTTGTCAGGATTGCAAACATAGGCACAGGCCCCCCCACGGAACAAACCTATGTGGTCGCCGACAATATCACCGGCATGGGGGTCAGGTGTTACGACCCTTCCGGGTATGAGATGAGCGGTGTTACAAACGACACGGCCGCCGCCGGCATCAGGAAGGTGCAAGTAATATTAAACGGCATCACCGCGGAGGCCAATCCCAATACCGGCCTTAAGTCCGAGATTTCGCTCAAGGCAAGCGCCGAGATGCGGAACGCATGGCGGTATTCCGGGGCGGGATGCGGTCTCCTTTACATGGATATCGACAAGTCCCAGCCTCGATTCTGCAACCCCCCGGGAGAAACACCCATCGTTACCGTAACACTGAAAAAACTCGACGGCACCGCTACAACCGGCTCCGTGACCATCCTGCCGAGAATCCCCACGCCGCTTAACTTCGCCGGCTATGGCGGCACAGAGGTCTCGACCGCAAACGAACAGGCGCTAATGAATGTGACGGATGCAGGGACGGGAAAAGGGCAGGCGACCGTAAGCGTCCAAGACCCCAGCGCCGCGGAAAACCCTGCCGGCAAAAACATCGAACTTCTGACCAAGTGGAAGCCTTCGGGCTGTAGCTACTACATAGCGACATCCAAGGCCATTACGGTATCGGCGGGCGCCGCTTACAGGTTCGACCAGGCGGTAGGGCTTTCGAGGAACCCCGCGGCCCTCAACGCATGTAGCGGCCAGACATCCGAGCTTTTAGTGAAGGTTACGGACAACTGCGGAAACTTCATAAACAGCCTCACGGATGTAACCTTCAAGGTTATAAACGGAACAGGCGGGGAGGACAGCAGATACGGCAGTGTGTCTGCAGCCGTCAATAACGGAAGCGGCCTATACAAGGCCACATATACGGCAACCGTATCCCCCCCCACATACTCCGATACCGGCACTGCGTTCGTAAACGCTACAAGCCCATCCATAGCCCTCGTCAATGCCGCAAACAGTGTCATATCAAACACAAT
>CAZPPU010000128.1:5313-5526 GCA_964588515.1 uncultured Nitrospirota bacterium | reverse complement strand
AGGGACGCATTGAATAAGGGCCGATAATAATTGCTGACTTTATGCTCCTCTACGGATAGCGATTTTGTAAAAAATTCAGGTATATTGGATAAACTCTTTATGGGTTCCGCATCAACTATCTGGCCAATATCGTCCCAAACGAATTCCCCCAAAAAAGAATTCGAATATACAATAATAGAGATTAAGAAAATGAATAATATCTGCCAGCGGACA
>CAZPPU010000128.1:4424-5303 GCA_964588515.1 uncultured Nitrospirota bacterium | reverse complement strand
ATTGCGGCATAAACTATTTTATCACAGTCTACCATGCATCTATTCCCTCTATCTTGAGCTTGCCCACCACCCTCAGAAGCAGTGCCTGCTTGTCGAGGTCGCCGGTGATGAGCCTTATGTGCGAGGCGTCCGCCGGGAACTGCCCGAAGGTCGGGTCTATGGGGACCCAGCCGCCTATGTATATTTCCGGCCATGCGTGATAATAGAAATACCCGTCCTTATAAACAAGGCCCACTGCGATTCTTGACGGGACGCCCGAGGCCCTCGCAAGCGCCACATAGAGGGTCGTGTGCTCGTTACAGTCCCCGCGCCTGCTCCGGAGGACCTCCACCGCAGTGGGGAGCGTAACGGTCGGGGCTTTCTTTATGTTCTTATAGACCCATTCATGGATGAGCCTCGCCCTCTTAAGCGTCTCCTCTACGGTTTCCGGCATGCCCTCCCCGGCAATCTCCCTTGCGAGGCCGGCTATCTCCGGGTCGTTAGACTGTATGAAAAGGGTTTCCTTAAGGTATTCGTCCATATCCGCGGGTAACGGGGCATTCACTATAGAGGAAAGCGGCACTGCCGCCACTTCGAGGATGTTGCTTGTGAGTTTCTGGTTTCCGCCGTCAAGCTCAAGGCCGGTAAGGTCTATTCCGCTCAGCCTGACCTTGAGACGGCTTATATCCCGCGGAAGTTTCATGTCGAAAGGCACGGCGGTCTTTGCGATTATGTCTATGGAGGGGCCGTCGAGCCTTAAAGCGGTCTCCTTTTCCTCCTTTATGGTCGTAAACCCCATGGTCTCCTCTATAATGAACTCCCCGGATTCGTCCACCCAGAGCGAGACCGCGGCGCCCCTCCCAGAGCCGGTCCCGGTCATCGGCCCGCTGCGCCCAGCGC
>CAZPPU010000128.1:0-4414 GCA_964588515.1 uncultured Nitrospirota bacterium | reverse complement strand
AAAGCCCTTTATGCTCGTGGTCCGCGCCCGTGAAAGAGCCTTTAAGCCGCCATGCATGGACTTTTCCGCCCATGACATCTATCGTCTCCCTGCCCTCGACCTCAAGCTCAAACGCACCCTCGGTAAGCGTCGAGGGGTTGAACATCGGAAACCTGAAGGTCTTTCCGGGCGCAAGACTTTCGCCGGAGGGAAGGGCATGGAGGTCTATATACGGCTCTTCTTTAAGGGGAATCCTCTGTTTCGCCGCGTCCCCGCCCGAGCTCAGCCTTATATCGAGGCTCCTGCCTTCGACCGTGCCTTCTATCTTTACGAGCACATCGGATTCCATGACGAAGATAAAGCTCTTAAGCTTCAATGCGCGGTCAAGCTCCGCCTCGGTAGTCATCCGCATATCTTTCACATGGCCCATGACCTTCAGCCTCATGAAGACCGATGCGTATGACTTATAGCCTTTGCCCGAGGGGATTATCTTTCCTACGGCATAGCCTATCTTGCTTTCTCCCTGATAGACGCCCGCCCATTGCTCTTCCCCGGTGATAGGCGCACGGAAGGCATTTTCTTCCGCGCCGATGACCCCGTAATGCCTGTCCAAAAGCAGGGCCATGCTCGCAAGCCAAAAAACGGTTATACCGAGATAAAGGGCTATACGCAGCGGCTTAGGTCTTTGCATATTCCTTCGGCCTCAGATATTCGTAAAGTCCGCCGAGCCCGCCCACTGCGATGGAAAGGAACCACGCAAAGGATATGGCCGTGGCCGCATCCGGCCTTACGCCGACAAAGCCCAAAAGGAGCACGGAGGCGGCTTCCCTTATGCCGATGCCGGAAATCGAGACGGGTAGCGAAGAAAGGATTGCTATCAGAGGGACGAACACGAAAAAGGCGCCAAGGCTTACATCCTGTCCGAGCCCGCGGGAGATTACATAAACCGAGCAGATAGAAAACGCATGTATCACGACGGAAAGCCCGACGGCCTTTGCCATCAGGGCCTTGCCCTTCCAGTATGTGTGGAAATGGCCGTAGAGGTCTCCAAGGAGCTTTATCCTCCGTCCGACCCTCAGGCCGAAGACCGCAATGCTCACTAAGAAAAACGAAAATACCGTAAGCGGCAGGAGCCATTCGACCCACGAGCCCCTGAAGTACCCAAGCCCGAAGGGGAAGGCCGCAAGGCCCATGAGCATCAGCGTGACAAACCCGAGGTACCTGTCCATAACCACGGATGCGACCGTGCGCGAGCCCTTGCCGGTCTCCTTGTAGAGGTAATATGCCTTTACCGCATCGCCGCCCACAAGGCCCGGAAGGAATATGTTGAAGAAGGCCCCCAACATGTAAAGGGAAAAGAGCTTCCTCGATTTATATTCATCGGGCCGGAGGAGCAGTCCCCACCTGATAGATGCGATGAACTGAACGAAAACGAAGATACAGACGGCGGCTATGAACGCAAAAGGGCTTATGCCCTTAATGAGCGAGAGGACCTTTTCGACGCCCGCCCTCTTAAGCACGAGGTAAAGGAGTGCGGAGCTTACGGAGAGCTTTAAAACGAGAAAGAGGAGTTTTTTCAAGGTCTCACCTCAGGGCTTACAGCCCCTTTCGTCCAAAAGCTCTCTGACCTTCTGCCTGAGCTCATCCACACGGAAGGGCTTCTGGAGGAAGCACTTCCCGGAAAGCCCGCCCACGGAGCCGCTTATCACGAGGACTTGCGCGCTTGGGGCCAGTCCCTTTACCTTCTCAAGCAGGATATCGGGCCTGACCCCTCCGAGGTGCAGGTCCATTATGAGGAGGTCGAAAGTCCCGCTTGAAAGCGCCCCCAAGAACTCATCCGCGCTCGATGTGGTTTTTATGGCGTAGCCCAACTTTCCGAGCGCCCTGTCTATGGTGGAAAGTATCAGGGGCTCATCGTCAACGACAATGACCCTTTCGTTCATCCCTCTACTTTAGCATAGAGGCGGGGGGAAAGGGGTTCCTCGACCATCTCAGGGCGAATGACAGGGCCTGCCGGAAAATTTTATAATACTGTTCATGAAAAAGACCGTCGAAGAGACATTGAGGGAATCCCTGAGGGCCGGGGGCTACGAGCCGCCTGAGCACATCGAGCTCGAAGTCCCTAAGGACGAATCCATGGGGGACCTCGCAACTCCTATTGCGCTTTCCCTCGGAAAGGCGCTTAAGAAAAACCCACGGCAGATAGCGGAGGGCATTGTAAAGGGCATCCCGCCGGGCGAGACCTTCGAGAAGGTCGAGGTCGCAGGCCCGGGCTATATAAACTTCACATTCAAAAAAGGGTTCCTATATTCGTCATTGAAGGCGCTTCTTAAGGACGGGAGGGCTTTCCTAAGAAGGGACATAGGCGGGGGAAGGAGTCTCCTCATAGAGTTCGTAAGCGCAAACCCCACCGGCCCGCTCCATCTCGGTCACGGAAGGGGTGCGGCAGTGGGCTCTGCCCTTGCAAACCTGCTTGAGGCCGGGGGCTTCCGGGTCGAAAAACAATACTACATAAACGATGCAGGCAGGCAGGTCGCCCTCCTCGGGCAATCCGCATTCGCCCGATACAAGGAGCTCTTAGGCGTCCAATACCCCTTCCCGGAGGACGGCTACAGGGGGCAGTATGTCTACGGCATCGCAGAGGAGATAATAAAAAAGAAAGGCGATGCATTCAAGGATGCGGGCATCGGGGAAGCAGGGGAATTCTTTACCGGGTTTTCTTTGAATATGATGCTCGAGGAGATAAGGCTGGACCTCCGGGCCTTCGGCATAGAGTTCGACTCGTGGCAGTCCGAGAGGGAGCTTTTCAGGGAAGGCGGCGTCGAAAAGGCCCTCGCATATCTCAGGGAAAACGGCCACCTCTACGAAAGCGAGGGCGCGCTCTGGTTCAGGGCAAGCTCTTTCGGAGACGAAAAAGACCGGGTGGTGAGGAAAAGCGACGGGGAGTTCACATACTTCGCATCGGACATCGCATATCATAAAAAGAAAGCGGATGCGGGTTTCGACGGGTTGATAGACATCTGGGGCGCAGACCACCACGGCTACATACCGAGGATCGAGGCCGTGATGGACGCGCTCGGCGCAGGCAGGGAGAAGCTGAGGGTCCTGCTCGTTCAGATGGTAACGCTCCTCAGGGCCGGAAAGCCGGTCTTGATGTCTAAGCGGGCCGGGGAGTTCATAACCCTGAGGGAGGTCGCCGAGGAGGTCGGCCCGGACACTACAAAGTTCATATTCCTTACGAGGAGGCCGGACAGCCACCTTGAGTTCGACATAGAGGCCGCAAAGGCCGCATCCCCGGAAAACCCGGTCTACTATGTCCAGTACGCAAATGCAAGGATAGGGAGCATATTTGCGCATGCAAAAGGAAAGGGCGTCGCACCCGGGGAGGCCCCGGACCTCACACTGCTTTCCGAGCCGGAGGAGATACGGCTCATAAAGAAATTATTGCTCTATCCGATGGTCTTTGAGGCCGCAGTCTTAAGCAGGGAGCCCCATAGGATCACATACTACCTTCAGGAGCTTTCCTCCCTTTTCCATTACTATTACAACCGGCACAGGGTCGTAGGCGAAGACCCCGGCCTCACCATGGCAAGGCTTTCCCTCTGCGAGGCGGTACGCACCGTTCTGAGGGAAGGGCTCGATATACTGGGAGTAACCGCGCCCGAGAGGATGTGATTGGCGGCCACAACGATATATACTAATGAGAGCACTTTATAGTTTACATTTGTTTGTCATTCCCGCAAGCGAAGCGCGTCGGGAATCCTTCTTGAATGCAGGGAAAGATTCCGGACAAGCCGGAATGACAAGGGGAGGACAAGCCGGAATGACAGTTGTGAAGTATTTTATGCTCCCCGTAGTAATCTTATCTGAGGAGGTAAGGACATGGCTGATGAACATTCATTCGACATCGTAAGCAAGGTGGATATGCAGGAGGTTTTAAATGCGGTCCAGCAGGCCTCGAAGGAGCTTTCGCAAAGGTTCGACTTCAAGGGCAGTAAAAGCAGTATAGAGCTTGACAAGGAAAAGGCCGAGATAACGCTTGTCTCGGACGACGAATACAAGCTGAAAAGCGTTACCGAGATACTAAAGTCCAAGCTCACAAGCCGGAAGGTCTCCCTCAAGTCCCTTGTCTACGGGAAGGTTGAGCAGGCCGGCGGCAATACCGTCAGGCAGGTTGTAAAACTCCAGCAGGGCATCCCCATGGAGAAGGCCAAGGACATCGTCAAGCTCATAAAGGATGCCAAGCTCAAGGTTCAGGCAGAGATACAGAAGGACCAAGTCCGCGTGAGGGCCAAAAAGATAGACGACCTCCAGACCGTAATCAAGCTCCTACATGAGAAGGAATTCGACTTCCATATGGAGTTCCTGAACTATAGATAGTGGCGGTGCAGGGATTCGAACCCCGGACACTGCGGATATGAGCCGCATGCTCTAA
>CAZPPU010000127.1:0-5542 GCA_964588515.1 uncultured Nitrospirota bacterium | reverse complement strand
AACCCGCGACCTACAGCTTGGGAAGCTGTCACTCTACCACTGAGTTACGCCCGCTACATAATAAAATACCATAACCATCCTTTAAAATATCAAAACAATCTTTTCTTCGGGGAAGGCCGAAGGCCCTCCCCGTGCCCCTCCCTTCCTCGACTCGCAGGTCTATTCTTCTTCTGCAAGGGGATGGGCCTTGTCGTAGACATCCATCAGATGGGCGATATCGAGGTGCGTGTACCTCTGCGTGGTCGAAAGCGAGGAGTGCCCAAGAAGCTCCTGTATGACCCTGAGGTCCGCGCCGCTTTGGATGAGGTGGCTTGCAAAGGTATGTCTCAGGGTGTGGGGAGTCACCCCGCTCAGGCCGAGGAGCCTTGCGTATTTTACGACTATGCGCCTTACGCCCCGCGGAGAGAGCCTTCCGCCCTGCCTGTTTACAAAGAGGGCATCGCCCGTTATCTTCAGAATCCTTCCTTCGAGCATGTAGGACTTTAGCGCCTCTATCGCTTTTTTCCCCACAGGCACGAGCCTTTCTTTTTTGCCCTTGCCCATGACCTTAATCAGCCCTTCTTTTATGTTCATGTCGGCGGTGTTTAACCCGGAAAGCTCAGAGACCCTGAGGCCGCAGGCGTAAAGCAATTCCATCATCGCCCTGTCCCTCAGGACAAGGAATTTTATGCCCCCGGGCGCAGTCACAAGGCTGAAGGCCTCATCCACCGTGAGAAAGCGGGGCAGTGGCCTCGGGGGCTTAGGCAAAGGCACAAGCCTTGCCGGGTTGGACTTTATGATGCCCTCCCTTACGAGGAACCTCATGAAAGACCTCAGTGCGGCAAGCCTCCTTCCCGCAGTGGTCTTCTTCATCCCCCTTTGCACCTCCCCTGCCACAAACCCACGCACAGCGTGCAGGGCGGCAGTGCCGCCCCCCATATCGGCGGCGGTGCCGTCTCCGCCTACCGTGCTAAAGAAAAGCGCAAGGTCCTTCCTGTATGCCCTTATCGTGTGGGCCGATGCGCCCCTTTCGGTCTCAAGGTGTTTGAGGAACCTTTCTATGTGTTTTTTCATGAGAATATCCTGAATAGAAGAAAACTTATGGTCGCCCCCAAGAGCCCGCCCAAGACCACCTCCCACACGCTATGCACCCTCGTTGCAATCCTGCTTTGCGCTATTGCCAGAGCAAGTATGAAGCATAGGGCGGAGACTAAAAAATTCCCGGTCATGTATGTTACGGATACCCAGATTGAAAATGCGATGGCCGAATGCCCGCTCGGAAGCCCGCCGGAAAGCGGATGCCCTTTGCCGAAATAAGACTTCATGAGGATAACCGCTATAAGGACGAATATCAGGGACAGGACCGCTATCTCCTCCGGCAGATGCCTTGCTATAAAAACCCCCTGCTCGAAGACCCGGCGCACATAAGGGAAAAGTATCACATAGCCCACGACCGCGGAGCCGAATGCCGTTATGAGCACAGCGCCTGCGCCTATGTCTTTTGCAATGCGGGCCTTTTCGCTCTGCTCGGGCGAAAGCAGGTCAACGAGGGCCTCGACCGTTGTGTTTGCCATCTCGGCAAGGAGGACCGCCATCGCCGCAATTGCGAGTATGAGAAATTCGGTTTTTGTGACCCCTAAGATGTAGCTTAAAAGAAGGACCCCGGCCGCAGAGTAGAAATGATACCTCAGGTGCCTCTGTGTCTTTGAGGCATGCAGTATACCCTCGATGGCATGGTCTGCGCTTTCAAGCCATTTCCGAAGCGGCATCTCTCATAGTTTAACATTTCGGCCCGGGGCTTAAAGGCCCAGCCGGGAAAGAGCGGCCTCGATGTCCTTAAGCCCGTAAGGCTTTACGAGCGCCCCGTCGAAACCGTAATCCCGGAAGTCCTTTGTAACCGGGTCGTCTAAATAATCGCTCGATACGATGGCCTTGACTTCCGGATGCGTCTCCCTTAGCGCCTTTATCGCCTCGATGCCGCCCATCCCTCCCTTTACATCGAGGTCGAGGATGACCGCATCGAATGGGTTTCCTTTGGAGGCCGCCTCCTCATAAAGCCCTATCGCCTCTTGGCCGTCCTCTGCGGATACGACCTCATAGCCGAGTCCCCTGAGCATCCGGTCGCCTGCCAGCCTCACTACTTCCATGTCCTCCATAAGGAGAATCCTCCCCTTTGGGACAAGCAGTTCGGGCTTTTTCCCGGCTTTCAGGGATTCCTCAAGGAGTGTGCTCAGCCGTCCCCTGCTTTCCCAATCGAATACGCGGAGGACCTTTATCATCCCGCAGGCGATGACGACCGCGCAGGCCGCCCTCGGGACCTGAACCGGCGCCCCTGCGATGTCCGTGAATCTCGTGTAGTTCAGGACGGATGCAGGGAAGAACCCTGCCTCGGGCACTACGAGGCCGGCCATAATACCGTAAAGGAAAAATACACCCGATAAAAACCCTAAGCTCCTTCTTACAGAAGCGAGCCCTTCAAATGCCGGCATCTGGCGGAACAGGGCGTAAGAGGTCAGAAACGCGCCCGGCGCGCCGAGCAGGTACCGGGCGGAGATGTCCGCAATCTTTGCGCTCCTTGTCCATAAAAGCAAGGCCGTCCACAAAAGGAGTAAGAGCGCAGGGGCCGCCCTTAGTGCAGGCATTCTTCTGTCTCCGGCCACGACATCCGCGCCGAACCTTAAGAGGAAAAAAAACGAAAGGGGCAGTAAAACACTCCGGGACGCCTTTAAGAGGCCGCCCTGCGCCCCCGTGAGCATGAACATCTCGGCCCATTCGTTCAGGCCGTGCAATATCCCGAAGAGCCCTATCAGGCGCAGATATCCGGCAAGCCTGAATGCGCTTTCTTTTTTGGGGTAAATCAGGACGGAAAACCCTAAGGCGAAAAAAGCAAGGCCGTAAATGAAAAATAGTGCGGTCATCGGCAATGCCCTAAAGTCATAACTTTAGAATTATGATAGACGCTTCTCTTCGGAAAAGTAAAGGGCGAGGAGATTCAACTCAGTTTTTCGAGGACTTCGAGTTCCTTCCTTCTCATCTTTTGCTCCGCATATCCGCTCCGCTCGTGGTCGTACCCGATGAGGTGAAGGAGGCCGTGGACGAGAAGCCATCTGAGCTCCTCTTTGAAGGAGAGGCCGTGCTCTTTTGCTTGTTTAAAGGCCAAAGCGGGGTTTACGACTATATCGCCGAGGGCAAACGGGAGGCCGGGTTTTAATGGTTTCTTTTCTCCGGGGAAGGAGAGGACATCGGTCTCTTTGTCTATTCCCCTCCACCGGAGGTTGAGGGACCTCATGCGGGGGGCGGAGACGAAGAGGACGCCGAGCTCAGCCCCTTTAAGCCCTGACAAGCGGAGAGCCCGGAGCGAGTCTCTCTCTATCTCTTTCAGGTTTAGCCTTATCTTCCTTTGGCGGTTGCTTATTAGGACCTTCACCTTTTTTCTCCTCGAACTCGAAACCCGGGTAGTCAACCCTCTTATGGAGGATTCCGGTGAGTATGAATGTGAAGCTCTTCTTGACCTCGTTTATGTCCTTGAATGTAAGCTCGCACTCATCGAGCTGGCCTTCGAGGTACATGTGGTCTATTATCCTGTCTACGAGGGATTTTATCCTTGCCGGCGTAGGCTCAACGAGCACCCTCGATGCGGCCTCCACCGCGTCGGCCATCATCACGAGCGCGGCCACCCTGCTCTGGGGCTTCGGCCCCGGGTATTTATATTCTTCCTCGGAGGGGGGCTCTCCGGCCTCAAGCCCCTTTGCCTTCTGGTAGAAATATGTGATGAGGCTCGAGCCGTGGTGCTGTTCTATGATGTCCACTATCGGCTTAGGGAGCTTATAGTGCCTTGCAAGCTCCACGCCCTCCTTCACATGGGATATGAGTATCATGCCCGAAAGATGTGGCGAGAGCTTCTCGTGCCTGCTTTCGCCCGAAGGGAGGTTTTCGATGAAGTATTCGGGCATCTTGAGCTTCCCGATGTCGTGGTAATATGCCGCAACCCGGGCAAGCGGGTGGTTTACGCCGATGGATTCGGCTACGGAGTCCACGAGGTTTCCGACTATGATGCTGTGGTGGTGAGTGCCCGGGGCCGTGACCATAAGGTTTTTCATGAGCGGGTGGTCGAGGTCTAAAAGCTCAAGGAGGCTGATGTCCGTCGTAACCTTAAAGAGGCTTTCAAGCGCCGGAAGAACGACGGAGACTATGGCCACTGCCGCGACTGCGGAAAAGATCGAAAAAAGCAGGGCCGGCGGAAGGCCGGCCGTGAGGAACTCCCCTTTCCAGAGATAAATCGTTGCCGCCACAAGGGTGTTTGCGGCCATGACATAGAGGCCGCCCCTCAGGATCGCCGTCCGCCTCGAACACCTTATCACGCTGAATGCCGCAGTGAGGCTTCCGGCAAAGACATAGACCGGGTAGGCCGCATCCGCCTGCCATAGCCCGGCAAGAAGGCTTACGACGAGTGAGAAGGACATCGCTATATGAAAATCGAAAAGAAGCCCGATAAGCATTGCGCCTGCCGGAAGCGGCATGCCGAATATGTATGCCCCGGGCTCTATCCCCAGACCCTTGGTAAGGCCGCCCAATATATACTCGGAGAGCCTTCCCATGAGGAGCGTGCCGGTGAGGACCGCGCCGAGGAGCAGAAGCGTGTTATAGCCCTTCAGGTACTGGGGCTTGTACCTCTTTATATCCCTGTAGAATATGAAAAGCAATATGCCTGTAATGAGGAGCGTGCCCGCAAAGCCGGAGGGCTCCCAGCCCCTACCTATTGCGACGGCGGAAAGGACCCCGAATGCGGTGAGGATGCCGTATTTTTTGAGGTCGAACTCCTTTTTATTTAGGTTCTTCTGCACGCCGTTTTTCCCTGCGCTCATACGCCCTCACAATCTCCTGCACGAGCTTGTGTCTTACGACATCGCGCTCGGTGAAGTACACGACCTTTATGCCCTCTATGCCCGAAAGAATACTTTCGGCCTCCACCAGTCCGGAAACCTTGCCCGGCGGAAGGTCTATCTGCGTGACATCGCCCGTGATTACGGTCTTGGAGTTGAACCCCAAACGCGTAAGGTACATCTTCATCTGCTCGGATGTGGTGTTCTGGGCCTCATCGAGTATTATGAAGGAATCGTTAAGCGTCCTGCCCCTCATGAAGGCAAGGGGGGCTATCTCTATCACGCTCCGCTCGATGAGCTTAAGCGCCCTGTCGGCATCCATCATGTCGAAGAGGGCGTCGTAAAGCGGCCTGAGATACGGGCTTACCTTCTCATACATATCGCCCGGAAGAAACCCGAGCCTCTCGCCCGCTTCCACCGCGGGCCGTGCAAGCACAAGCCTGCTTACTTCCTTGTTGAGGAGCGCATTCACTGCCATGGCCATTGCAAGGTAAGTCTTCCCGGTGCCGGCAGGCCCGATGCCGATGACCATATCGTTTCCCTTTATGGCCTCTATGTACTGCCTCTGGACGGGGGTCTTGGGGAGGATGAGCTTTTTTCTTGCCGAGGGTATTGCGGTTGAGAAAAGCTCCGGCAGGGAGACCTCTCCGCCCTCGGAGACCGCCCTTACCGCATGTCTT
>CAZPPU010000126.1:5292-5661 GCA_964588515.1 uncultured Nitrospirota bacterium | reverse complement strand
CGCCCTCACCCTTGCTATATAGCCTGTCCTTTCGGTGACCGAAAGTACGCCCCGCGCATCGAGCAGGTTGAAGGCATGCGAGCACTTAAGGCAGAACTCGTATGCAGGCATGACGAGACCCGACTTATTAAGCCTTATGCATTCGCCTTCAAAGTTTTCAAACTGTTTTTGAAGAAGGTTTGCATCCGAAAGGTCGAAATTATATTTTGAAAACTCCACCTCTTCCATGTGGTGGATGTCCCGGTACTTTATGCCCTTAGCCCACTTTATATCGAAGACATCGTCCACGCCCTGAAGGAACATGGCAATGCGCTCAAGCCCGTATGTGAGCTCAACGGAGACGGGCCTTAAGTCAATGCACCCGACCTG
>CAZPPU010000126.1:4481-5282 GCA_964588515.1 uncultured Nitrospirota bacterium | reverse complement strand
CGACCTGCTGAAAGTATGTAAACTGTGTAATCTCCATGCCGTCGAGCCAGACCTCCCAGCCGAGGCCCCAGGCGCCGAGCGTGGGGGATTCCCAGTCGTCCTCGACGAACCTTATATCGTGCTCTTTCGGCTTTATGCCTATGGCCATGAGACTTTCGAGGTATATTTCCTGGCTGTCTTGGGGCGAGGGTTTAAGTATCACCTGATATTGGTAGTAATGTTGGAGCCTGTTTGGGTTTTCCCCGTACCTGCCGTCCGTGGGTCTCCTTGAGGGCTCCACATATGCGGCCCGCCACGGCTCCGGCCCTAAGACCCTGAAGAATGTCGCCGGGTGAAATGTCCCTGCGCCCACTTCGATATCATAAGGCTCAAGGAGCAGACAGCCCTTCCCGGCCCAGAAGCTATGAAGGGCGGACTTTAAATCCTGAAAATACATAAGGCTAAAATCTTAATTAAACACTTCGGGGTTTGTCAAATTGGTTCGGTTTTTGCTATATTATTAAGTAGCATGCATTTGAGTGTGCTTAGAGGGTGGAAAACCGGTGAAAAGACGCTTTTTTGGGTGTTAACACTCAGTCTTTTCACTGCATGTGCCTCGGACATGGCCGTCACGCAAAGAAACCCGGCCTTGATAAGGCCGCCGGTTTCGGTCCCTGCCGGAGACCTCGCAGTCGGCGCCCTAATCAACGCAATAGAGGAAAGGAATACGACCGTGGAGGACAGCCCGGAATGGATAAAAGAGTCGTATAAAGGGCTTAAGATTCGCTCCATGAGCACCATAGCGGAAAAAGAGTTCGACCA
>CAZPPU010000126.1:1305-4471 GCA_964588515.1 uncultured Nitrospirota bacterium | reverse complement strand
GACCAGTATGCCAAATACCTCGACCACGGCACGGTCTATTTCATAGTGCACCCGGCCTATTTCCCGTTTTTCCAGCTCGGCCTGCCCGCAAGCGGGATAGACGAGAAGCGCAATGTGATAGAGAGGTTCCTCTCGACAAAGCCGGTTTCCGCTAAGTTTGCGGCCCTTCAGTCACAGGAAAGAGAGCTCAGGGACTTCCTCGAATACAAGTCCACGGAGGGCAGGCTCGTCATACTTGTGCTCCCTAAAAATTATATGAAGTTCAAGGCATATAGATACAGGAACGGCCCGGACGAATACACGAGGTACCTTAACGAAGTGACGAACGGCTCGGACTCCGTAATATATATGGAGTCGAGGACCGCAACGAGGGGATACCTCCATGAGGAAAACCTCATCCGCCTGCTTGAATTCCTCCTTGCGATAAACCCACAGAGGGTGGTCATCGGCGGAGGATATGTAGGCAGGTGTCTCGAGGACTTCTATACGGATATGGTCGAGAACTTCGACCCGGAGAAGGTGTTCGTTGCGGCCGAGTTGGCCGCCGTATCCCCGAAGGAGTTGAGCAACAAGGTAGCGCGCAGATTGCTTAAGGAAAACGGCGACATCGATGCCGAGACGGCCGCAGACCTCCTCAGGTCGGGCGCATATGATGCGCAGGAAATAAGGCCCAATGTCGTAACCCTCAGATGAAGAAGGTCCTCATGACCGGCAACGAGGCCGTTTCGGAGGCCGCGATTCAGGCGGGCTGTCGCTTCTATGCCGGCTATCCCATCACCCCCCAGAACGAGATACCCGAGTACATGGCCGCGCGGATGCCGGAAGTGGGCGGGGTTTTTATTCAGGCGGAAAGCGAGCTTGCGGCCGTGAACATGGTCTACGGGGCGTCGGCAGGGGGGGGCAGGGCGATGACATCCTCAAGCTCTCCGGGGATAAGTCTCAAGCAGGAGGGGATTTCCTTCCTTGCGGCGGCCGAACTGCCCGCACTCATAGTGAATGTAGAGCGCGGAGGGCCCGGCCTCGGCAATATCTCAGGCAGTCAGGCCGATTACTTCCAGGCCGTAAAGGGGGGAGGCCACGGCGATTACAGGCTCCTGGTCTATGCGCCGTGGAGCGTTCAGGAGCTATGGGACATCACCTGTCTTGCATTCGACAATGCCGACATCTACAGGATCCCGGTCATGTTGCTCCTTGACGGCATAACCGGACAGATGATGGAGCCTCTTTTTCAGACCCCTTATACCCCTCGCCCGGACCTCAAGCCCAAGACATGGGCGTTGACCGGGTGCAAGGGCAGGATCCCCAATGTCATAAAGACCCTCTATATGGCCGAGGGTGGGCTCGAAGAAAGAAACAGGCTCCTTCAGGAAAAATACCTCATGCTCAAACAGAGGGAAGTCAGGTTCGAGGCATTCGATGTGGAAGACGCCGAAGTCGTGGTCGTTGCCTTCGGCATAGCGGGAAGGGTTGCCTTCTCCGCCCAGAGAATGCTCAGGAAAGAGGGCCTCAAGGTCGGCCTCTTCAGGCCCATAACGCTCTTCCCGTTCCCGGAAAAAGCGCTCTCGGACATTGCAGATAGGGTGAAAAAATTCCTCACCGTTGAGCTTAATGCCGGCCAGATGGTCGAGGATGTGAGACTTTCGGTCTGCAAAAAGGCTGATGTCCGCTTCTTCGGGCGGCCCGGCGGCGCAGTCATCACCCCGGAAGAGGTCTCCGACAGGATAAGAGAGCTCTTTTAAGGGTTTTTCCTCTTTGCCGAAATGAGCCTTTTAGCCGCAGAGCGCACGGCCTCGGCCACATTCTTGTTCTTTTCGAGGAGTTGAAGGTCGTGCATCTTGAGACTGCTTACGAAGCCTATGGAGATACCGGCCGGGGTCTTAGGGTTCGTAACGAGGGCAACGAGCACGGAATAGGTTTTCATCCACTCCCTGTTCCGAGCTACGGTCCGGAAGACCTCATCCGGCACGCTCCTTGAGCGGGCTATCATCTCGACCTCCGAATCCGTGAGCCTCGGGTTATCGAGCACCGAGAGGATGACCTCTTTGTTTGAGTCCTTAAGGAGGAGGGACCGTGCCTCTTTTCCGCCCCTCATTGCAAGCCTGATCCTTTCGGAGACGCCCAACTTCTGAATCTTAAGCTGGAGGGTCTCGAACTTGACCTCTCTGGACTTGGCCTCCTCCTGCTTTTTCATCTCCGCTATTTCGGTCGAACGCCTGACCGGAAGCCTCAGGTGCCCGGCCGCGGTGTCCCTTACCTTGTCCGGGGTGTTGGGATGGTCGTAAAGGAGCCTTACGATGTCCACCCGCTCCCTGTTTGCATTCAGGATTTCCTCGAACACTCCCGGGTCGTCCGCATCGTCGAGCATGACCTCGATTGCCTCTTTCGATGCCTGCGAAAGGTCGAGGGCTATTCGCCTTGCTTCTTCCGCGCCGCCTGCTTTTTGCTCTTCCATTATCTCACCGCCTTTCACGCAGGGGTTCGTAACCCCTTTTTAAGTAAATAAAGTATTCTATATTTCCCTTATGCCCCGGCACCGGGGACTCCATCAGGTTGATAGTCTGAAGTCCGATGCCTCCTGCGAAACCCTTTATCTCTTCGACCGCCTTGAGCCTCAGTGCCTCGTCTCTTACGATTCCGCCCTTGCCGACATCCTTGGGGCCGACCTCGAACTGGGGCTTTATGATGGCTATTATTTCGCCGCCTGCTCCGAGGAATTCCATCGCCTTGGGGAGCACAAGCTTAAGCGAGATGAATGAGGCGTCCACGGTTATGATATCAATCTCATCTGGTATGCGCGGCCTTTCGAGATATCTGATGTTCGTCTTTTCAAGGAGCACGACCCTCGGGTCGTTTCTCAACGCCCAGTCGAACTGTCCCCTGCCCACATCTATGGCATAGACCTTCCTTGCGCCGGCCTTGAGCATGCAGTCCGTAAAGCCGCCGGTAGATGCGCCGATGTCCATAACGACTTTCCCTCCGGGGTCTATGCCGAAGCGCTCTATTGCGGCCTGAAGCTTAAGCCCCCCCCTCGATACATAAGGGGCCACGGGACCTTTTACCGTGATGTCGGCCTCTTCGTCCACCTGTGCGCCTGCCTTCATAACCGGTCTTCCGTCAACGAGCGCATTGCCTTCCATAATCAGGGCCTTGGCCCTTTCCCTGCTCT
>CAZPPU010000126.1:0-1295 GCA_964588515.1 uncultured Nitrospirota bacterium | reverse complement strand
ACCATGCCCACGTCCAGCGCTACGAGAATTCCTGCGACGCCTGCCAGCGCGGAGCTGAGTCCAACGCACCAGAGCGTGATCTTATCCCGACTGATCCCCGAAGCCTCGGCCAGTTCATAATCGTCCCCGACCGCTCGCATTGCCTTCCCTATTCTGGGCCTTGTCCCTGTCCCTGCTCTGCACAAGCCCCCTCCTTACGAGGGCCGTATCAAGCCTCTCTTTCACTGTTGCCGACCTACCCAATCCTGTCCATCCCCATATACGGCCTTAATGCCTCGGGGACAACTACCGAGCCGTCTTTCTGCTGGCAGTTTTCGAGCACGGCTACGACCGTCCTTCCGATGGCAAGGCCACTGCCGTTAAGGGTATGGACGAACTCCGTGCCTTTTTTGCCCTTCCGCTTGAACCTTATGCCCGCCCGTCTTGCCTGATAGTCCTCGAAGTTCGAGCACGACGATATCTCCCTGTAACGGCCCTGTCCCGGAAGCCAGACCTCTATGTCGTAGGTCTTCGAGGCGGGAAACCCCATGTCCCCGGTGCAGAGCACAACGACCCTGTAGGGAAGGCCGAGCCTCTGAAGGATATCTTCGGCGTCCGCCGTGAGCTTTTCAAGCTCTCCGTAAGAGTCCTCCGGCTTTACGAACTTCACAAGCTCCACTTTGTTGAACTGGTGCTGTCTTATAAGCCCGCGGGTGTCTTTTCCGTAACTGCCGGCCTCGCGCCTGAAGCAGGGCGTGTATGCGGTGTAATAAAGGGGCAGGGCCTCCTCCTTGAGGATTTCCTCCCGGTGGATGTTCGTCACCGGGACCTCGGCCGTGGGGATGAGGTAAAACTCCGGGTCTACGGTCCTGAAAAGCTCGTGCTCGCATTTGGGGAGCTGTCCTGTTGCGGTCATGCTCTCCTTGTTTACGATTATCGGGGGGAAGACCTCGGTATAGCCCTTCGAGGCGTTCAGGTCGAGCATGAAGTTCATCAAGGCCCTTTCGAGCCTTGCGCCTGCGCCTTTCATAATGGAAAACCTTGCCCCGGAGATTTTCGATGCCCGCTCGAAGTCTATGATGCCCAACATCTCGCCTATGTCCCAGTGGTTAAGAGGAGGGAAGTCGAACCTCTTAGGCTCGCCCCATTTTCTTACCTCTACATTTTCGGTCTCGTCCCGGCCCACGGGCACGGACTCGTGCGGGATGTTGGGGATGTTAAGGAGGAAGAGCCTTGTCTTTTCCTCTATTTCCTTAAGGCTCTCATCGAGCGTCTTTATGCGCTCCGAGACTTCCTTCATCTCGGAAACCTGCGCG
>CAZPPU010000125.1:0-5793 GCA_964588515.1 uncultured Nitrospirota bacterium | reverse complement strand
CGCACACGGTTCGGGACCGTGGAGTCGAAGGTTCAAATCCTTTCGCCCCGACCATAAAATATTATTTTATTTCAGCCTGTTGGCGGGTTCTTGACATACCGCATTCAAACTGGTAAAGTAAACCCTAATTTAAAAACGGGAGGGGTGATACAGGTGCCCTCTGTTAGAGTGACAGAGACGGAGTCTTTCGAGAACGCCCTTAAGCGCTTCAAGAAGCAGTGCGAGCGCGAAGGTATTCTCTCGGAGATAAAGAAGCGGGAGCATTACGAAAAGCCCAGCGTAAAGAAGAAGAAAAAGGCCATTGCCGCAAGGAAGAAGGCAGTTAAAAGGCTGAGATTTTCGGAGGCCCGGTAGTGCCCCTCACAGAGAAAATCGACGAGGACCTCAAGGCCTCGATGAAGGCGGGAGACAGCCTGAGGGTCTCAACCCTCAGGCTACTAAAGGCCGCCGTCAAAAACAAAGAGATAGACAAAAGGGGCCCCCTGACGGACGAAGAGGTCGTCTCCGTCCTTTCATCGCTTTCGAAAAAGTTTAAAGAATCCATCGAGCTTTATACCGGAGCGAGCAGGATGGACCTCGCTCAAAAAGAAGAGGCCGAGCTTGCCGTCATCCAGTCCTATATGCCCAAACAGCTCGCCCCGGAGGAGCTTGACAGGCTCATCTCGGAGTGCATCGCGGAGTCGGGGGCGAAGGGCGAGGCCGACCTCGGCAAGGTTATGCGCCTTCTCATGCCCAAGGTCAAGGGCGTGGCCGACGGAAAGGTTGTCAACGAAAGGGTCAGGGCCCTCTTAAGCAAAACCGCTTCTTAGGAGTCCGATTGAAGCTCGCAGAGCTTTACAAAAAGGCCGTAGAAACAGGAGTCGAAAACGACCCGAGGGGCAAAGAGGTTGTCCTCAGGGAGCTCGATGCAAAGAAAAAAGACTATGAGGCCCTGAGTCCCAAAGAGAAGGAATTTTTCGATAAGGAGTCCCTCTCAAATCCTTACTCCGACAGCCGGGTCCTCTCCGGCACAGGCGAAGAGCAAATCCGGAGCGTGCTCGTAGGGATAGACATAGATGTCGGGGAGGTGCTCCTTTCCGAGACCCTAAGGGCAAGGGGCAAGCCCATAGACCTTATCGTCTCGCACCACCCGTCCGGGGCCGCATATGCAAGGCTCTACGGCGTCATGAAGATGCAGGCCGATATACTCGGCAGGTTCGGCGTTCCCATAAACATAGCCGAAGACCTCATGGAGGGCAGGGTAAAAGAGGTCCAAAGGAGACTACTCCCTGCAAACCACCTGAGGGCCGTGGATGCCGCAAGTCTTATAGGGATTCCCTTCATGTGCCTGCACACGCCCGCAGACAACATGGTCGCAACATATCTACAGAGGCTCTTTGAGGAGAAAAAGCCCCACAGGGTCTCCGACCTCATGGATATCCTGAGGGACATCCCGGAATACAGGGAGGCCGCTTTAAACGGCGCAGGGCCGGAAATCCTCATCGGCAGTAAGACCCGCACGGCAGGCAAGGTCTTTGTCGACATGACGGGCGGCACGGAAGGTTCAAAGGACATATTCGAGAGCATGGCAAAAAGCGGGATAAATACGATAGCGGCTATGCACTTGAGCGAAGAACACAGAAAAGAGGCGGAGAAAAACCACATGAATGTCGTGATTGCAGGGCATATCTCAAGCGACAACCTCGGCCTCAACCTCATGCTCGATTCCCTTTCAAAGGACTCTCCCCTTGAGATAACGGCCTGCTCGGGCTTCAGGCGGATAGCCCGCCTTTCATAGACCTGCCGGGGGGCTTGCAAGCCGGGCCGGTTGCTGTCATAATTTAAGTTTATGGGGAACGAAGGCGCAATCGAAGAGATAAAAAACCGGCTCGACATCCTCGATGTGGTGTCGGGTTATCTGCCGCTTAAAAAGGCCGGGCAGAACTGGAGGGGGCTATGCCCTTTCCACTCCGAGAAGACCCCGTCTTTCATGGTAAACCCCTCAAAGCAGATATTCCACTGCTTCGGATGCGGGACGGGCGGGGATGTCATAGGCTTTGTCATGAAATACGAAAACCAGACCTTCGGAGAGACCCTAAGGCTCCTTGCAAAGCGGGCCGGCGTAAGGCTCGGGGAGGAGCATTACCGGGACTCCGGAGAAAAAGAGACCCTTAAGGAAATCCACAGTGAGGCCCTCAAGTTTTTCCGGGAGAACCTTAAGGCATCGGCCGTGGCCTCTGCATATCTTGAGGCAAGGGGCATAAGGCCCGAGACGGTTGAGGAATTCTCCCTCGGCTATGCCCGCAGGGGCGGTCTCTTTGAGCGCCTCAAGGCAAAGGGCTATAAGGAGGCGCTTATACTTAAGGCCGGGCTCGTCTCCTCCGGTCAAAGGGGGCTTTACGATACATTCAGGGAGCGGATAATCTTCCCCATTTTCGATACGCACGGCGATGTGCTTGCATTCGGCGGAAGGGTAATGGGGGATGCGATGCCCAAATACCTGAACTCCCCGGACACGCCGCTCTTCAAGAAAGGCGAGACCCTGTATGCCCTTCACAGGGCGGCTGAGGAGCTGAGGAAAAACGACCGTGCGATGGTCGTAGAGGGCTACTTCGATGCGATAATGTGCCATCAGTCCGGGTTCGGAAATACGGTTGCGCCGCTTGGGACCGCGCTTACGGAAGGGCATCTGAAGAAATTAGCCCGTTACACGCACAACATAGTCTTGGTCTTTGATGGAGACAGCGCCGGGGCCTCTGCGGCAAAAAGGTCACTGCCCGTTTCGGTGGAGCAGGGACTAAGTCCCCGGATACTTCTTTTGCCACAGGGCCACGACCCGGACAGCCTCCTCCGGGCGGAAGGGCCGGAGAGGTTTCAAACACTTCTTTTAGAGGCCGTCTCTCCGGTGGAGTTCATGCTCAAGGGTTCAAGCCGGGGGAAGACCGAGACCGTAAGGGAGGCCCTGAGCCTCATTGCACTCGTCAAAGACCCGATAATGAGAGAGGAGTTCGTCTCGGAGCTTTCCGACAGGGCAAAGATAAGAGAGGCCGTTCTGCGCGGGGAGATGAAGAAATCCCTTTCCGGCCGGGCCGGAGGCTCGCCGGGCGAAGGCAGGCAGGCAAAGACCTCGCCCCGGCCGGTAAACGAAGAAGCAATGCTCCTTAGCGTCCTCGTTTCCATGCCCGAGAAGGCGGACGATATCCTCAAGGAAATATCCCTTGACGATATAAAGGACGATAAATTAAGAAAGGCGTTTCAGAGGATGGTTCTCGGCTCAAACGGCGGGACGGACGAAGAACAGGCGCTCTTAAGGAGGCTTGCGCTTGAGCCGGGCTTCGACCCCGCGGAGGCCGACAGGATAATAGAGGACTGCATAAGACGGATTAAGAAACGGAAGATAGACGGCTGGATAACGGACGCCTCGGCCGGCGGGGACCTTGGTCTCCTTAACCGGCTCGTGGCGGAAAGAAAAAAACTTCTGGAGGGAACCGGATGAAAGAACACTATGAGGACTCCGGAGAGGACATCGAAGAGACATTAGAGCTTCTCGAAGAAGAGGAGGGGGCGGTCGAAAAAGAAAGGCCCGCCTTCGAGGGCGAATACGAGCCCATCAAGATGTACCTCAAGGAGATGCTCGGGAAACCCCTCCGTACCAAAGAAGGGGAGGGCGTGATAGCAAAGAGGATAGAGGCCGGAAGGAAAAAACTCGAGGCCTTGCTTTTCCCGATTCCTTTTGCCGTAAGAAAGCTGACAGCCCTCGGTGAGCTTGTGGAGAAGGGGGAATCGCCGTTTATGGAGATAATCTCAAACGGGGAGGACATCTCCGAGGATGACCTGATTAGCGAGAGGAAAAACTTTGCCGATGCCACCGAGCGCATAAGAAAAATCTTCGTAAGAAAAAATACCTACTTAAAGAAGTTCGGAGACAGGGGCGCAAGGCAGAAGGAAAAGCTTTCGGAGCTTGATGAGATAATGCTTGAGGAAGTGGAGAGGCTTAAGCTCAAGGAAGACGTCGTGATATCGTTTTCAAAGGAGATAAAGAGGCTGATAGGACGGGCGATGGAGATAACCGACTGCCTTGCCCCGGCAAAACAAAAGAAAAGGGTTAAGGCCGCGGGCAGGGAATATACGGCAAAGAGGAAGGAGCTTCGCGAGGCCCTCTCCGAGCTCGGCATAAGCCCCTCCGGCCTCGTCAGCCTGCTTGGCGCAATAACATGGAGCGAGCAGAAGGTGACGGAGGCCAAAAAGGAGCTTATAGAGGCCAACCTCAGGCTCGTGATAAGCATAGCAAAACGCCACATGAACAAGGGCCTGAGCCTGTCCGACCTCATCCAGGAGGGCAACATCGGGCTCATGCGGGCCGTGGACAAGTTCGAGTACTCCAGGGGCTACAAGTTCAGCACTTATGCGACATGGTGGATAAGGCAGGCCATCACGAGGGCCCTGGCCGACCAGTCCAGGACCATCAGGATACCCGTCCACATGGTCGAGACGATAAACCGCATCGTGAGGGTCACGCAGGAGCTGGTCTACGAGCTGGGCGCTGAGCCCTCGCCCGAGGAGATAGCCGCCCGCCTCCGTATGCCGGTCGAGAAGGTCAAACAGATACAGAAGATATCAAAGGAGCCGATCTCGCTTGAGACCCCGGTGGGGGAGGAGGAAGACAGCCAGCTCGGCGACTTCATAGAGGACAGGAGCATGGCCTCGCCCCTGGACGCGGCGATACTGGACGACCTGAAGGTGCAGATACACGACGCCCTCGACACCCTGAGCGACAAGGAGGCCAAGATCCTGAAGTGGCGCTTCGGCATAGGGGACGACACGCCGCACACGCTGGAGGAGATAGGGCTGGAGTTCGCGGTGACGAGGGAGCGCATCAGGCAGATAGAGGTGAAGGCCCTGAGGAAACTCAAGCACCCCACACGGGGCAGGTGGCTCAAGGACTTCCTGGAGAAGGCCTGAGGGCAAGAGACAGCAATCAGCACTCAGCCGATAGCTGATTGCTGATTGCTGATTGCTGATAGCCGAGGTGAGATGGGCGACACTTTCATAAGGGGCAGAAGGCTTCCGGGAAAGAGGGCGGGCGCGGCCAAACCGGCGTCGGAGGTCGCCAGGGGCCTGAAAAAAGAGCCCCCTTCGGCGGACTACAGGGAGCGCTCCCTGCGCATACACGGCCTCATATGCGCCAAGTGCGGGAGGGAGTTCGACGAGAAAAACCGCCACCTCCTCACCGTCCACCACAGGGACGGCGACCGCTTCAACAACCCCCCCGACGGCTCCAACTGGGAGAACCTCTGCATGTACTGCCACGACGACGAGCACAGCCGGGGCCTACTCGGGGACCATTTGAAGGGCTGACCGCGGGCAGAGTGGGGGGCCCTGGGCCATAACATGAAGATCCATATCGTAGACCATGCCCTCCTGTCGAAGACCCTGGCCCGGAGGAGGGGGGAGAAAAGGGGCGACGTGGAGCTCAGGGAGACCCTCAGGGAGGTACTCGCCTGGGCCAACAGGTCTGTGCCTTCCATGTCCGGCTCCATCCTGCTCGACGACCCGGCGCTGACGCGCGCCCCCAGGAGGCGCGGGCGGCTTTACTTTGCGGCCTGCTTCGGGCGGAACTCCTCCTCTCTGGCAGGCGCCTGCCTCCGTGAGACGCAGGGCATCGCGGGCGAGACCTACCGGAGCGGGAGGCCCTACATAAGCGAGGACGTGACAAGGGACGCCAAATTCCACGGTGGCATAGACAGGAAGATAAACTATAAGACCCGCTCGATAATATGCGCGCCGATACGCCGTGAGGGGGCCACCGTAGGG
>CAZPPU010000124.1:0-5810 GCA_964588515.1 uncultured Nitrospirota bacterium | reverse complement strand
TCCGCGTCATCACATCCCCGACCGCGACATCGAAACCGCCCCTTATGGCCCAGCACTTAAGGACATCCCTTTCCGTGAACATCCCTGCGGTCTTCCCGTCCTCGACGACGAGGAGGGCGCCGATATTCCTGTCCACCATCTTCTGGATGGCCTCGGACACGGTCGTTCCGGCATCTACCGCTATGACCTCGAACCCCTTGCCCTTTATGATGTCCCTCAGCTTCATTTCTGCCTCCCCGTATGCCTTGCAAAGACCATCGCAGTGCCCCTGTAGACCATATGTGCCATCTTAGAGAAAGGCGCATATGCAAAGAGGAAAAAGACGCTCACGAGATGCGCAAAGTATATCGGGTATGCGAGCCCGGCCATGTCCGCAAGCCTCGTCAGCTCACTGAGGACGCCCGTTGTCACAATCGTCGCAACCACGCCTATGAAGAGCCAGTCGTAATAACTGCCGATGCCCGCCTTCCCGGCGTTCTTGAGCCGGTTGATTATGACAAGCAAGACGCCTATGATGAGGGCGATTGCGCTTGCATTGCCCAAGAGCTTAATCGGGTCCCAGAGCGGATACGGGGAGTCGTAGTGGAACCCGTAGAGGTAAACGATTGCAAGCGTGGTCGTTATCGCAAGCCCGATGAAGCTGAAGAGGACGAACATGTGCGAGACCGTCCTTTGCTTCGTAAGGTCGCATTTTTTGAACCTCTCATGGGCTAATATGTCCCCTACCGCGCCCACGACCGCATACTGCACGGCCGCGCGCATGTCGGCGACCCCTTTTGCCATGTCCCGCCAATACCTCCAGACACCGAGCGAAAAGACACCCGCGGCAAAAGACGCGGCCGCTATGAATACGGTGTCTATGTATATGACCGGCATGAACTCCGCAAATACAATCCGCCCTTCCTCCCCTCTCGGTATGCTCGAAAGGCCCAGATGCCCCAGCTTCCCTAAAATCCCGAGGAATACGGCGACCGGCACCGCAAGCAGAAAGAGCAGGAACTTGGGGTCGTTGACGAGCTTGGCCATGAACCCGGGAACGGAATAGTGTTCGAGGCTCAATTTCCTTACCGCCCCGAGCACCTCGCCCGGCTTTGCACCCCTCGGACAGTACGCCGTGCAGTCACTGCACTGGTGGCAGAGCCATATGTCCGGGTTGGAAAACAGCCTCTCCTTAAGCCCCCACTGCGCATGCACCATCTCCTTGCGGGGGAAGGGATTCCCCTCGGGCGTCACATTGCACACGACCGTGCATGTAGCGCACTGGTAGCACTTCTTGAGGTCTCCGCCTCCGGATGAAAGCACGGCCTTTACGAACTTCAAATCCGGTTTTATTACCTCTTCAGCCATCCTTAATACCTCCTTTAAAATCCCTTGAACGGGTTGGGGCCTAATTCCTCTACCTTCTTTGCAAACTCATTTATCATATCGGGGAGCTTGTCATAATCCGATATGGCTACCTCAAGGAGCCGGCATCTGTCGGCCTCAAGCTGGAGCCTGTCCAATGTCTCCTGCACCTTAGTGAACCTGTAGTTTGCAAGCTCGCTTCCCTTTATGAAGTGGCACTGGTAGTTCTCCCCGAACTTACAGCCCAAAAGCAGAAGCCCGTCTATGCCCCTTGAGAAGGCGTCCGCGACCCAGACGAGGTTCGTAGAGCCGAGGCACCTGACAGGTATGAACCTTACGCCCGGGTTCAGGTTGAGCCGCCTTATGCCCGCGGTATCGAGCGCCGGATATGCGTCGTTTTCGCAGGCCAGACAGACAATCCTCAGGCCCTCCTCCGGGACATCTATGGACTTGAGCATCGAGCCTATCATGTCCACATGGTAGTCCTTGAAAGAGACTATGCGTTCCGGGCATGCGCCCATGCATGTGCCGCACCGCCTGCACCGGTTTATCTTGAAAAAGGGAATGCCCTTGGCGTCCTCGTCTATCGCACCGAAGGGGCATTCATCGGTGCACCTCTTGCATGCGGTGCACCTCGTAAGCATCGGGTCCGGGAATGTGGCGTCCCATGCCCTCGGATGCACGGCTATGCCCTGAGCTACATGCTCGACACATTGTATGGCCTTAAGCGCGGCCCCTGCGGCGTCATCCGAGGCCTCGCCCATCGTCATCGGCTGTCTTATGCACCCGGCCGCATATATCCCGGTCCTCCTCGTTTCGTACTGGAAGCATATGAAGTTTGAGTCCGCAAACCCGTATGCGCCCTCAAGAGAAGGCACCTCCGGGCCCTGCTTGTATGTGAGGTTCAGTATATATTCGGGCTTGGGCGTGGACTCGATATATTCCTTCTTTGCCTCGTCCCCTTTGCCGGAGACCGCGGTAAGCCCGTCGAGGTAGCTCTGGGGGCCGGCGGTCGCAGGCACAACGCCTATGGCAAGGACAACGAGGTCGGCCTCCACCTTTATCTTTTCCCCAAGCAGGGTGTTTTCCGCCTCTATGAAGAGGTTCCCGCCGCCTGCCTCGCTTATGCCTTTGACATCGGCCTTCGTGAGCATTACACCTGGGTCGTCCTGCATGCTCTTATAGAAAAGCTCGGTCTGCCCCGGAGTCCTTATATCCCGGTAGAAGATGAAGGCCATCGCATCGGAGTCGCTTTCCCTTACATACTTTGCCTGCTTAAGGGATGTGGCGCAACAGAATGCGGAGCAGTAAGGAAGGTGCTCCGGGTCCCTTGAGCCCGCACACTGGATGAAGGCCACTTTTTTGGCCTCTTTTCCGTCCGAGGGCCTTAGGATTTTGCCCTTCTTTGCGATTTCCTCCATCTGGATGCTCGTAATGACATTGGCCTGCCCGTAACCCAACTTGGTGAGCTTCGTTGCATCGTAGGGCTTCCATCCTGCGGCAAGCACTATTGCGCCGGCCCTTACCTGCTCGGTGGAGCCGTTTCGACTCAGGGTTACATCGAAGAGGCCGGGCTGTCCCTCGGTCTTCTCTATAGAGGTAGATGTAAAGACTTTTATCTTTCCGTTTGCCTGGACTTCCTTTATCTTTGAAAAAACCGCAGGCTCCTCGAGTTCCCTGTAGGGGTATTCCCGCGGGGTCTGCTTGTAGAGCTTTGCGCCCCAGCCGCCCAACTGTGCTTCCTTCTCGACCATGACGACATCGTAACCCGCCTTTGCGGCCTCAAGCGCGGATGTAAGCCCTGTCATGCCGCCTCCGACGACGAGTATGGTCTTTGAGAGTTCCTCGAGGATTCCGGGCTCGGGCAGGTCGCCCTTTTGTGTCTCGATTATCCCCATCCGGACATAATCGGTCGCAACGGCCTGTGTCGCCTCGGTCTTCGGGGGCTGGCTCCATGCCACAAGCTCCCTGATATTGGGCCTTGAGACCACACAGCCGGGGAAGTCGAACTCCTCGAACTTCACCCTGCGCGAGCAGGCCGCTATGGTTATGGCGTTTATCCCTTCGCCTTTTATGTCGTTATTAATCCCTGCCACGCCGTCCGGACTGCACAGTATCGGATGGGCCTTGACCTTCTCGGCCGGCATCTTTGCGGCCTTTGCGGCCTCCTTTACGAGGGCGTCCACATCGACGGCATCCCCGATTCCACAGCCCTTACAGATGTATACGCCGTATTTCTTTTCCATGCCTCTACCTCCTCCCCATGCTCTGGATGCTCTTGACCGCGGCGCCGGTGCCGTCCTGCACCGAGCGCTGGACATCTACTGGGCTTTTCACGGTGCCGACCGCAAAGACCCCCTTGTCGAGTTTGGACTGGACAAGGAACCCATCCGGCGTGTATTCCAACCCGGGTATCCTTGCCGAAGGGGCCATGCCCGTGGCAAGCACCACCATGTCGAACTTCTCTTTGATTTTCTTTCCGCCCAAGATGTCCTCGGCCTCGACGACGACATTGCCGGTCTTTTCGTCCTCCGTGATGCGGGCGACCTTCCCCTTTAAGAAGCTCACATTCGGGTCGTCCTTGACCTTCCAGTAAAACTGCTCGTATCTGCCGGGTGTTCTGATGTCTATGTAGAAGATTTTGGCCTTCGAATCCGGGTATTGCTCCCTTAGGTATGTCGCCTGCTTGAGGGACGCCATACAGCAGATGTAACTACAGAAGGGCAGGTGGTTTTCGTCCCTTGAGCCCGCACACTGAACGAATGCGACATTCTTCGCCTCTTTGCCGTCCGAGGGGCGGACTATCTTGCCTCTGGTCGGGCCGTTGGGCGCGGCAAGCCTCTCCATCATCATGTTTGTAACGACATTTTTAACCTTGCCGAACCCGAGGTTGTCCATCCTCTTTGCATCGTAAGGGGCCCAGCCCGTGGCCACTACAATGGCCCCCACCTTGAGCTTTACAGTCTCAGGCTTCATGCCGAGGTCTATCGCCTCGTACTTGCAGGCATCGTAACAGGCCTTTCCGCAGTCCCCTTTGCAGAACCTGTCGTCTATTACATATTTAAACGGGAATGCCTGCTCAAACGGCAGGTATGCGGCCTTCGTCCCGTCCATCCCGAAGTTGAAGTCGTTGGGCCTCTCCGAAGGACATGCCTTTGCGCAGGCGTCGCAACCCACGCACCTGTCGTTTACATATCTGGGCATGACCTCTACCGTGGCCTCGTAGCCGCCCTCCCCGCCCGATACGCTCTTTACCTCGGCCTGCGTAAAGAACTTTATCCGGGCATTCTCCTTTATCCTCCGGAAGTTTATCTCAAGGCCGCAGGTCGGGGGACAGAGCTTGGGGAAGTACTTATTGAGCTGGGCGACCCTGCCGCCGAGATACGGGTTTTTCTCCACTATGTAGACATCATAGCCTGCCTCGGCCGACTCGATGGCCGCGGTAAGCCCGCTGATGCCGCCTCCTATTACCAAGACACTATTTTGCTCCGACATCTCCGAGCCTCCTTTTATGCATCTGAGTTTATTTCCCCCCGTAACGAAACCCCTGATTATACAATAAATGCCTGCGGAAAAAGCAACAAAATAGTTTACACCAAAAAGGCCCGGAACTTATAATTTAAATTTCTAATCGGCCCTTTTATTTTTCTTATAAAAACAAAACGATAAGGGGCGCTAAGGCGCCCCTTATCGTTTAAAGCCTCATAGTCTTAGTCGGCCACTAACTGAACATAGTCGCGCTTGAAGCACTTCCAGTCGCCGGTCTTCGGGTCGTACTTCGAGTTGACGAAGCACTTCCAGTTCTTGTCGTCTATGGCGAGGAAGTCGCCCCTGTAGTAGTAGCCCGGGTACCTGGACTCTTCCCTGTAGAGGATGTGTCTTGCATGAGCCTCCAAGGACCATATCCTGTGGTAGTTCTCCCATGCCCTCATGAGCTCGTGGAGGTCCTTTGCGCCGGACTTTCCTGCGTCCTCCTTGAGGAGCTGGAGCTGTTTGAGCCCTTCGTCGAGGAGCGTCTTTGAGGTCATGTACCATGTGGAGACTCCGCCGAAGTACTCGTCTCCTATCTTCTGGAGCCTCATCTGGAGCATCTTGGGCTTTATGTAGTTGGGGTTGACCTCCGGGGCCGTCGAGTAGGTCTTGTACTTCTCGTAGACCTCAAACGGCAGATATATCTCGCCGGCAAGCTCGTCCGCGGACTTCGTGACCGTGGGCTTGAAGTCCTTATTGTCCAGGACGAAGGCGATGCCCGCCTTTGCCGCAATCCTGCCCTCGGCGTGAGAGCCGGATGAGAACTTGTGCCCGGATGCGCCGCAGATGTCGCCCATCATGAAGAGCCCGGTGACCGTGGACATCCTGTTATAGCCCCAGTGCCAGTCGGCCGGTGCGCCTAAGTCGTCCGGGCCGCTGCACCAGAACCCTGCACAGCCCGCATGCGAACCGAGGAGATACGGTTCTGTCGGCAT
>CAZPPU010000123.1:844-5846 GCA_964588515.1 uncultured Nitrospirota bacterium | reverse complement strand
AATGACCGCGGAAGACCCGGTCGAATACAACTTCCACGGGATAAACCAAGTCCAGGTCAAAGACGACATAGGGTATTCGTTCGCCACGGCCCTGAGGTCGTTTCTGAGGCAGAGCCCGGACATCATCATGGTCGGCGAGATACGGGACTTCGAGACCGCGGAGATTGCGGTTAAGGCGGCCATCACGGGGCATCTCGTCCTGAGCACCCTGCATACGAACGACGCCCCCAGCACCATAAGCAGGCTCATGAACATGGGCATAGAGCCGTTCCTTGTAGCGTCCTCCGTAATCCTCATCGTTGCCCAGAGGCTTGCAAGGAAGGTATGCCAGCAGTGCAAGGAGGTGGAGAAGGTCCCACTGCCTGCGCTCCTTAAAGTCGGCTTTTCCGAAGAGGAGGCAAAGGATGTCGTCTGCTACAAGGGCAGGGGATGCACGGTGTGTAACAACTCCGGGTACAAGGGCCGGGTGGCCCTCTACGAGGTCATGCCTATATATCCGGAGCTCAGGGATTTAATCCTTCAGAGCGCATTCGCAGAGGAGATTAAAAGGACCGCAATAAGGCTGGGCACAAAGACCCTGAGGATGAGCGGCCTTACCAAGGTCAAAGAGGGCGTGACATCCATGGAAGAAGTTCTCAGAGTCACCTTCGGAGATTAGCCGCCCGCTCTATCAGAATCTCTCTTTTTTCGGGCCCGGTGATGTTTATCCTGACTTTTACGGCCCCCTCGATTCCGGGCATCCGCTCCGCCCATTCGACGACCGCTATGCCGTCGCCCCCGATATAGTCGTATATGCCTAAGGCGGAAACCTCCTCTTCGTCCCTAACCCTGTAGAGGTCTATATGATAAAGGGGGATTTTCGCCTCTTGCTCGGCGACGATGAGGAAGCTTGCGCTTGAGACATCCCTTTCCGGGATGCCCAAGGCGGAGGCAATCCCTTTTGCAAAGACCGTCTTGCCGGAGCCGAGCTCTCCATAGAGGCAGACCGTATCGCCGGCCTTGAGAGTCCTGCCGAGCCTTCTTCCCGCCTCGAAGGTGTCTTGGGGCCCGCGGCTAACCTGCCTCACCCAACATGCCCCTTATGACCTCGCGCTTTCCGACCACTCCGGCAAGCCGGCCTTCCCGGAGCACGGGCAGGAGATGAATCCTCCGCTCGGTCATAAGGGTGGCTATCTCATCGAGAGAGGCAGTCTCATCCACCGTGACTACATCCCGCGTGCATATCTCCGAGACCGTGGTTGCGGACATCCTTCTCATCTCGGACTCCATCACCCCTGTGGGCTCAAGCGGGATGAAGGCGTCAAAGAGCCTGAGCACGGTCGGGATATGGAGCCTCTTTTGCCTGCTTATGAGGTCGTTTTCGCTTACGATGCCCTTAAGCCCTCCATCGGCGTCAACGACAGGCGCATGGCTTACGCCCTTTTCTATAAAGAGCCTTCCCAACGCCTCAACAGTCGTCTCCTCCGGGACGGTTACGATATCCCGCTTCATGATATCCTTTGCCTTAAGCATACACCCTCCTTATAAAGCCTCCCTGTCGGGACTGCGAGCCCCCACGCAAGGCGGCACGGCCGCCTGAATACCTATACGAGTAAAATCTATCCGGACGGCAGTATGTGCACTCATCCGACATCCAGATGTTCCCCCCGGGTATGCCGAGACCGAGGGCCTGAATGCGGTTTGCGGAAGGCAAATCAAGGGCGGCAGTTCCACCTACCCGTTTATAATAGTCGCCCTCGCCCGTCTCTCCGACGACCTCACGGAGGACATCCTCCCCCACCTCATAACAGCCCCCAAAATGGCAGGGGGCACTGCCCCCTCTTATGGCCGGGCCGATTGCCATCAAAATACTCTCAGGTCCGGATGAGCCGAGCATCTTTCTTAAGACTGCCTTAAGCACTCCCTTTGCCGTCCCGCGCCAGCCTGCATGGACCGCGGCTATGAGGCCGCTGTCCTTTGCATGAATGAGTATGGGCACACAATCCGCAACCTGCACCCCGATAAGGACATCCCTCCTTGCCGTTATCACCGCATCTGCCGTCCGGACGCTCATATCCTCTTTTAATTCCATCACCTCGGCCGTATGCTCCTGCCTTGGAAGATAGATATAGTCCCTGCTCACCCCGGAAATCCTCGCAAGCTCATCTATGTCAGCGCCCGGAGACCTGCCGGTAAAAAAGGCCTTGACCCCATTTCCGAAGACCTCGGGGTAGATTATGTAATCGGGCATATCTTATTCTTTCACGGAGCAAAACGCCTCCGGTATGGCATCTATGATGTCCGTTGCAACCAAAGTGTGAAGGCCCTTCCGGCAGGCCGCAATATCCCCGGAAAGCCCGTGCATGAAAACCCCTGTCATTGCGGCGTTAAGCGGAGTCAGCCCCTGTCCTAAGAATGCGGCTATCATGCCGGTAAGGACATCTCCCGAGCCTGCCTTCGCCATGCCCGGGTTTCCGGTCGTGTTAAGGAATGTCCTCCCCGAAGGGTCGGCTATTACGGTTGGGACCCCTTTGAGCACAATGACGCTTTTTGCCTTTAGATACGCCGCGGCAAACCCGCCTGCCGTCCCAATCCTGTCCTTTTCGATTTCCGAAGGGGATTTCCCGATAAGCCTTCCGAGCTCGCCGGGATGGGGCGTGATTACAACCGGCGCTTTCATGCGCCTTAGAGTTTCCTTCCCAAGGACATTTATTCCATCGGCGTCTATGACGACCGGCACAGGGCATTGAGGGAGAAGTCCGTTTACGAGCCTTTGAGCGTCCCTGCCCGTGCCTATCCCCGGGCCGATTGCAAGGACATCGATTCTTTCCCGGATAAATCTTAAGAGCGCAGGGACGGATTTCGGAAGCGGCATCGTCATCTCCTCTACGACCTGCGATTGCATCACACCCATCAAGGCAGGCGGCGCCCCGATGGTAACCAGCCCCGCCCCCGACCTGAGACAGGCCCTTGCGGTCATCAGGGCCGCACCGGTCTTCCCTTCACTGCCTGCTATGAGAAGTACATGCCCATAATCGCCTTTGTGGGAATACACGGGCCTCTCCGGAACCGATATGTCCTGCCTTTCAATCGTTTGACACTTAAGGGTCTCCGCACGAAGAAGGACAGAGGGAAATCCTATATCTTCCACATAGAGCTTGCCCGTGCAACCGGCCCCGGGGTAAAGGAGATGCCCCCTTTTTGGAAGACCGAATGTTACGGTGAAAGTCGCCTTTATTGCGGCCCCCATGACATCTCCGGTATCCGATGAAACCCCGGAGGGTATGTCCACGGAGATAATAGGCGAGCCGCTGGCGTTTGCGGTGTCTATCACATCGGCGATGTGTCCTTTTACCGGTTTTCCAAGACCTGTGCCGAAGATTGCATCCACAAGGAGCGCGCCGTGCGTGTCTTTTTCGTCTATCTTCGTCCTGAATTCCACGGGGAGGCCGAACTTCCGTGCGATGAGAAGCTCCGCCCTGCAACCGGGATTTAATCTATCTTCGGGCTGAAAGAGAAGGGCCTTCACATTCCAGCCCGCGTTTTTCAGCTCCCTTGCGACGACAAGGCCGTCCCCGCCGTTACTTCCCGGGCCGACGAGCACGATTGTCTTTTGCGGCTTGAACTCTTCTTTTATCCTCCGCGCTACGGCCAGCCCGGCCCGCTCCATGAGGACGGCGCCGGGGATACCGTAACCCTCGACGGTCTTTCGGTCTATCTCCTTCATCTCCCTTGCCGTTACGACCTTCATACCTGAGAATTATACATTATCCGGCTTGACAAGCAAAGAGGCGGCGGCTTACTATAATACAACGCTAAGGTGAGCCCAAAAGAGACGCTTAACGCAATGCATAAGGCCGATGCCCTCGTCCATAACGCCGACGGTGTATTTCCCGGGACCGCGCCGCTTAAGGTCTGCGAGAAGCTGAGAAGCGCAAAGAAAATCCTCGTGGTCAACATGAGATACATCGGAGACACGGTATGGACCGTCCCCTTCATTAGGAACCTCAAGCGCAATCTCCCCAATGCGGAGGTCTCCGCGCTCGTCAACACCGGAGGCGAGGTCTTCCTCGATACGATGCCCGAAGTCTCCGAGGTCATTTGTTTCGACCGGAAGAAGCTGAAAGGGGGAAAGTATTTTCTCAGGAACCTCGCATTCCTGAACGGCCTGAGGAAAAAGAGGTTCGATGCCGTCTTTGTCCTGTCGAACTCCGACAGGCCCACGATAATAAGTTATGCCACGGGCGCGGAGATAAGGATAGGTTTCCGCTCGGACAACCGGTGGCGCAAGTATCTCCTCAGCGAGAAGCACACATGGGACAGGGAAAGAAACCCCCACATGATAGATTACTACCTGCAGGCCCTCACGGATTCGGGCCTTAAGGTTTACGACCGCACTTTAACTATCGACATCCCGGCCGGGGCGGTCGGGAAACTGAAAGAAAAGCTCGGTGGGGGCCACGGGAGGAAGGCGGTCGTCGTACATCCGGGCGCAAGGGGGCCGCTGAGGCAGTGGGGTGTGGAGAACTTTGCGGAAGTCATTAACGCCCTCTCCGGACGCTATAAGATATTCCTGATAGGCGGCCCGGGCGAAGAGGATATCGTCAAGGGCGTTATGCAAAGGCTGAAAAGCCCCCCCGACATCGCCTCTACGGACCTCGGCCTCATGGAGTTTGCCACGCTCTGCAGTAAGAGCGACCTCTTCATAGGAAACGATTCCGCCCCGATACATATAGCCGCGGCCTCGGGTCTTTTCGTCATAGGCATATACGGCCCCACGGTGTCTAAATACTGCGGCCCGTGGACGGACAGGAAATTCCTCTTCGACATGAGCGACGCCCCCTGCAGGCCGTGCATGCAGGACGCCTGCACCTGCGCCGAATTCAAGGCGTGCCTTAAAGACATCAGGCCGGCGGATGTGGCGGGTAAAGCGGAAAATATACTTAGCGCCCTTAGCGCACACGGAAAACGGGCGCCTGCATACGCTCGGGTAACCGGGTAACCCCACCCCCTTTGTGCCCCC
>CAZPPU010000123.1:0-834 GCA_964588515.1 uncultured Nitrospirota bacterium | reverse complement strand
TTCAATCCCCATTTCGCAGCAGGCCGTGCCTGCTCGTGGAGGCTCGTAGCCCCCTATTGGACCTTTTTCATTATTTCGAGGAAGTCCTTCTTGAACTCCGGGTGGAGCCTTCCGATGAAGACCTTAAGCCCCTTTATCTCCAACCTGAGGTCGTTAAGCCCGGCCAGCGCCTTTTCGAGTTCGGCAAGCTTCTCTGCGGCCGTGGAAAGCTCCTTTTCAAGCAATGAGAGCCTTTCTCCGAGGATGATATCCTCTTTCATCTATTTACTCCTTCGCTGGAATTTTGTCTTCTTCCTGAGCTTTTTGTGCTTGTGCTTGCTCATCTTCTGCTTGCGCCACTTAACGACGTTTCCCACCCCATCACCTCCTTTTTTTATCTATATGCCCCATGGCCTGTTCCATGAAGGCCTAAAGCTGTATCGTTACGGTAGGGGACTCGGTGCCGTCATACGGGATGCTTAAGACGGGTATGCCCCTGCCGGAGCTGAGTCCTCTCATGAGAGCGGTTACTATGGTGCCGGGCATGCACCCGAAGGGCATTGCATTTACGATGCCCCCTGCGCCCCTTTCTGCGAGGTCCATGGCCTTGCCGAGGCTCAAGCCGGTCGCGCCCTCGAAGGACTCGTGCACATAAGGGGCCGCCTTCCTTATGATATCTTTTGTGGAAGGCTCATGAAGCGTTTTAAGGAAGCCCTCGAAGCAGGCCCCGTATTTATGCTCGACCCTTTTCTGGAAAAACCTCTTAAGGAAGATGTCGAGCACTGCGGATGCGTTCCTTTCCAGCTTGGCCTTCTTGCCGCCCATGTAGTTGACATAATATACCCACTCCTCAAC
>CAZPPU010000122.1:0-5894 GCA_964588515.1 uncultured Nitrospirota bacterium | reverse complement strand
TGACATTGTCGGTAACCGTGCCCTTGCCCTTGAACCTCGCGCCCATCATCTTGTATTCCCAGTTGAAAGTGGAGCCTTTCTTGGGCGCGCCCGGGCTCAAGTCCCGGACATCCACGAGGCTCGTGACATAGCGCGTCCAGTTCTCAGGGTTCGTGACGGTATCGAATACCCTGCCCACACCTGCGTTTATCGCCCTTGCCATACTTATAACCGGCATGCAAGCCTCCTTGGGGCTGCGAGCCCCCACGACAGGCACGGCCTGTCGCGAAATGGGTTTTTGCGGTCATTGACCGCCCATGAGGAGCCTCTTAAGCTCATCGCCTTCTATTACTTCCTTTTCAAGGAGAATCGTGGCGACCTCTTTGAGTTTTCCCCGCCTTTCGGCAAGCGCCGTCTTTGCCTTCTCGTACGCCGAGCTTACGATTTCCCTGACTTCCTCGTCTATCTTTCTTACGGTATCCTCGCTCAGCTCCTTCGGTGCGGAAAACCCCGGCGCCTCAAGAAAAAGCGGCCTCCCCCGCTCAAACGAAAGCGGGCCTAACTTTTCGCTCATCCCGTACACGGTGACCATGCTCTTTGCCGTGTCCGTGGCCTTTTCGAGGTCGTTCCTTGCGCCTGTTGAGACCTCCCCGAAGATTATCTCCTCTGCGGCCCTTCCGCCGAGCATCACGGTTATTCGGTCGAGGAGCTCGGACTTCGTAAGGAGGAACCTTTCTTCCGTTGGAAGTTGTATGGTGTAGCCCAATGCGGCTATCCCTCTCGGGATGACCGAGACCCTCCTTACCGGGTCCGCATGAGGAAGGACGCTTGCCACGATTGCATGGCCGCATTCATGATATGCGACTATCTCCCTTTCTTTCTTGTTTATGACCCGGCTTTTCTTTTCGAGCCCGGCTATGGCCCTTTCTATAGCCTCTTCGAAATCGGCCATGTCAACCGCCGGCTTGTCCTTTCTTGCGGCAAGGAGTGCGGCCTCGTTTACTATGTTTGCGATGTCCGCGCCGGCCATCCCCGGGGTCATCGAGGCAAGCACCCTGAGGTTCACATCCGGCGCAAGCGTCAGCCTCCTGATGTGGACATTGAATATATCCTCCCTGCCCTTGATGTCCGGCCTGTCCACGAGTATATGCCTGTCGAACCTGCCGGGACGGAGGAGCGCGGGGTCCAAGATTTCCGGCCTGTTCGTTGCGGCCATGATTATGACGCCTTTTTTAGTATCGAAGCCGTCCAACTCGCTAAGCAGTTGTGTTAGGGTCTGCTCCCTCTCGTCAACCCCTGAAATCGGGCTTATGCCCCGCGCCTTTCCGAGGGCGTCGAGCTCGTCTATGAATATTATGCAGGGGGCCATCTTTTCCGCCTGACTGAATAGGTCCCTGACCCTTGCGGCCCCCACCCCGACGAACATCTCGACGAAGGCGGAGCCGCTCAGGCTCAGGAAAGGCACCTTCGCCTCGCCTGCAACCGCCTTGGCAAGGAGGGTCTTGCCTGTCCCGGGCGGTCCGACAAGGAGTATCCCTTTGGGGATTTTTCCTCCGAGGCGCTGGAACTTCTGCGGGTTCCTGAGGAACTCTATTACCTCTTGGAGTTCTTCTTCCGCCTCCTCAACGCCTGCCACATCCTCGAATGTAATCTTGGTTTCGCCCTCCACATAGACCTTTGCCTTGCTCCTGCCCACTGCCATAAGGCCCTCGCCCGCCCCGCCCACCTTCCTGAAGAAATAGCCCCATACGACAAAGAGAAGGAGCATGGGCACGACCCACGAAAGCAGTGTCTTAAGCCATGTGGCCTCCGGCTTGGCGGTAAAGCGGATGCCCTTCCCCACAAGCTCCTTAGTAAGGTCCGGGTCCTCCATCCTTACGACCCTAAAGTATTTAAGCCCCATCAGGCGCTTGACAGCCCTTTCGTCCTTTTCCCCGCGGAGGGCGACTATGCGTTCATGGGCCTTCTCCGGGAGTTTGCCTTCTATGTTTTCCTTTGAGACCTGAAGGTCCTCGACAAGCCCCTCGTTAAGGAGCGCCTTGAATTCGCTATAGCTGATGGTCGCCACCTCCCTGACAAGCAGGTAGCGCTGTAGGAGTATTATTGCGGCTATGGCAACCAGAAAATATATGAAGCTGAAACGGGCCTTTTTCCCGATTTCCATGAAACCATCATACCATAGCGGAGGCGGGTATGCACTCCCTTATTCATAGCGGGATGTGTTAGAGTATTTCGATGGATATAAGGGCATATCTCAAGGATAAAAAAGCCCTCGTTGATTCTTTCCTGAAGTCGTATTTCAGGCGGCGGCTCGCCCCCCCTGCCCTCAAGGACTCGATGCTTTATTCCCTTACGGCGGGCGGGAAGAGACTCCGCCCCATACTTGCCCTTGCCTCGTATGAGGCCTGCGGAAAAGACCCGAAAGACATAATACAATACGCCTCCGCGCTTGAGCTGATACACACCTACTCACTGATACACGACGACCTGCCGGCGATGGACGACGACGACCTGAGGCGAGGCAGGCCCACAAACCACAAGGTATTCGGCGAGGCCATGGCCATACTCGCAGGAGACGCCCTCCTTACGGAGGCCTTCCGCATGCTTAGCGAGCCTTCGGGACGGATAAACGCCTCCGTGCTCATAAAGACGATTCAGGATGTCTCCTCCGCGGCAGGCATCCGCGGGATGGTGGCGGGTCAGGCGCAGGACATAATTTCCGAAAACACAAGGCCCGATAAAACAACCCTGTCTTTCATCCACAGGCATAAGACGGGCGCGCTCATAACCGCATCCGTAAGGCTCGGCGGGATACTTGCCGGGGCCTCTACTAAGAAACTCTCCGCCCTTGCCCGGTATGGAGAGGCCTTGGGCTTAGCCTTTCAGATAACCGATGATATACTTGATGTGGAAGGGGAAACCCGAAAGATGGGGAAGACCGCGGGCTCGGATGTGCGGAAGGGCAAGCTCACATACCCGGGCATCTACGGGCTTGAGGCATCGCGCAGGAAGGCAGGGGTGCTCGTTAGGGCCGCAACCGATGCCCTGAAGGGCTTTCCTCAGGAGGCCGGGCCTCTCAGGGCGATAGCCGGTTATATCGCGGGGAGGAGCAGTTGATAGAGGATATAAAATCCCCTGAGGACTTAAAGAGGCTCTCCATAGAAGAACTTCAAAGGCTCGCCTCGGAAATCAGAAAGACAATCATAGATGCGGTTTCCAACTCGGGCGGGCACCTGGCCTCGAACTTGGGCGTCGTAGAGCTCACGATAGCCCTGCATTATGTATTCGACGCCCCCAAGGACAAGATAATATGGGATGTGGGACATCAGTCCTACACCCACAAGCTCCTCACGGGCAGATACGGGGAGTTTCCAACGCTAAGGAAATGCGGCGGACTCTCCGGTTTCCCGAAGGTAAGCGAAAGCCCATACGACGCCTTCGGCACGGGCCATAGCTCCACATCGATTTCCGCGGCCACAGGCATGATAGAGGCCCGCGACCAGAGGGGCGAAAAATTTAAAGTCATAGCGGTGATAGGGGACGGCGCGCTCACCGCGGGCCTTGCCTTCGAGGGCCTTAACCACGCAGGTCACCTAAAGAAGGACCTCATAGTGGTGCTTAACGACAACGAGATGTCCATCTCTAAAAATGTCGGCGCGCTCTCGGCATATCTGAACAGAATCCTTACGGGCGACCTCTACCGGAGGTTCAAGAAAGACACGAGGGCCTTCATCGAAGGCATACCGAAGTTCGGCGGCCCGTTTTCTAAATTCGCCCAGAGGTTCGAGGAGTTCATCAAGGGCCTGTTCCTCCCCGGCGTGCTCTTTGAGGAGATGGGCTTCAATTACACAGGGCCGGTAGACGGACATAATATCGGGCAGGTCATAGAGACCTTGAAACGAGTAAAAGGCTCCGAGACCCCTGCGCTCATCCACCTGGCGACCCAAAAAGGCAAGGGCTACGAGCATTCGGAGAAAGACCCTTCCTCATTCCACGGCATAGGGCCTTTCGAGCAGGAGACGGGCTCGCCGCTTTCATCCGGCGTCTCATACAGCGATTTCTTCGGCCGGTGCCTTATCGAGCTTGCGGAGGAAGACCCCCGCGTCGTTGCGATAACCGCGGCCATGAAGGACGGGACGGGCCTCGGCCCGTTTGCCAGGCGTTTTCCCGGAAGGTTCTACGATGTGGGCATTGCAGAGCCGCATGCGGTGACATTTGCGGCCGGCCTTGCCATGGGCGGGATGAGGCCGGTTGTGGCCGTATACTCGACATTCCTTCAGAGGGCCTATGACGAGATTGTGCATGATGTATGCCTTCAGGGCCTGCCGGTTATTTTCGCGATAGACCGGGCAGGCGTCGTCGGGGAGGACGGCCCGACCCAGCAGGGCGCATTCGACCTAAGCTAGCTAAGGCACATACCGAACCTTATGCTTATGGCCCCCAAGGATGCGGAAGAGCTTAATGCGATGCTCGGTCTTGCGCTCAAGCATAACGGGCCTTCCGCAATACGGTTTCCGAGGGGAAAAGCCGAAACAGGATTAACGGCGGGGGGCACGGCCCCCTGCGATATTGGGGGCACTGCCCCCTTCGGGATAGGCGAGGCCGAAATCCTCTCGGACGGCGAAGACATTGCAATCCTCGCAATCGGCAGTACGGTCCTTCCTGCGCTATCCGCCTCGAAAAGGCTCGGGGGGGCAGGCATAAGCGCAATGGTAGTCAATATGAGGTTTGTAAAACCCCTCGATATGGCCGCGGTCATTTATGCGGCCACAAAGACCGGGAAGATAATAACCGTGGAAGACAACGCCCTCAAGGGGGGGTTCGGGAGCGCGGTGACGGAATGCCTTGCCGGGGCGGACCTCCTTAGGGATATAAAGGTAAAGTCCCTCGGCCTGCCCGACAGGTTCGTAGAGCACGGCACACAGGCGGAACTCAGAAGGAAATACGGCATAGACGAAGAGGGGATTTACCGGGCCGCGGTTTCCCTTCCCCATCTTTCAAGCCACTCAAGGATGTCCCTGTAGAGCCTTTCCCTCGTGTTCCGGGCGAAGAGATTGTGGCCTGCCCCGCTATAGATTTTCACCTCGTAAACCTCGTTATTCCTTTTCAGGGCCCCTTCGGCCCACTCCACATCCGCCACATCCACCCGCGTGTCCCTGTCCCCATGGATTATGAGCACAGGGCCTCTTATATGCTCCTGATTGCAGTAGAAAGACCATGCAACGCCCGAGATTGCGACAAATGCCTTAATCTCCCTTGTTTCTACGGATGCGCCGTAGGTTACAAACCCGCCCACGCTATGGCCGACCATGAAGATGTTTTCGGGGTCTACATATTCGAGTCCCTTCAGATACGGGATGAGGGCGAGGCTGTCTTTTATCTTGCCCCTGTCAAAGAGCCTCTTAAGGGGGCTTACTTCCTTCGGGTCCGGCGGACGGAACCGGGGGGCCGCAACCACATAGCCCTGCTCCTTGAGGAACCTGCAAAGCAGGATGATGTTTTTGTCTATGCCTCCTGAGCCCCCGGGGTTTACTATGACCGCCGGGCGCCTGCCTTTGATTTCCGGAACGAACAAGAGGCCCCCGACCGTCGTGCCGGGGGCGGGGTATTCTATCTCCTTTTCCCCTGCCTCCGGCCTGAGCGCCGCCGTACATGCAGGCAGGAGGCAGAGGATTAGACATGCCATCAAGCGGTTCGCATTCATTATTGGAATGTTACCGCAAAAAGCCCTCCGGCGGAAGACCCTTTTTATAAGACCCAAAAATAGCGATAGGATTTCTTCATGCTGTCACTCCGGCTTGTCCGGAGTCCATTTCCCCCGTTTTATTTTGGCAGGAGCAGGATCGTAAGGGGAACCATGGCGGTTAAAATGCCAGTATCAGTCCTAATTTTTCCTTTGTTAGCTGAGGACACCA
>CAZPPU010000121.1:4085-5909 GCA_964588515.1 uncultured Nitrospirota bacterium | reverse complement strand
GGGACCATACCCTCGAAGAAGTGGGCAGGCACCTTTCCATCACAAGGGAGCGCGTCCGGCAGATAGAGGCCAAGGCCCTCCGCAAACTCAAGCACCCCTCGAGGCTCAAGGCCCTTAAGACTATTCTGACTTGAGGTATCTGTCGCTTTTCCTCTGCGGCGATGTGATGACCGCAAGGGGCATAGACCAAATCCTGCCTCATCCCGGAGACCCCGCACTCTACGAGCCCTATATGAAAGACGCAAGGGGATATGTGGAGCTCGCAGAGGAGCTGAGCGGCCCCATCGAAAAACCCGTGAGCTTCTCCTACATATGGGGCGACGCCCTCGGGGAGCTCAAGAGAGCCGCCCCTGACCTCCGGCTCATAAACCTCGAAACCGCAGTGACCAAAGGCGGCGAGTTCTGGCCGGACAAGGAAGTCCTTTACAGGATGAGCCCGGAAAACATCCCCTGCATAACAGAGGCCGGGATAGACTTCTGCTCGCTCGCAAACAACCACATCTTAGACTGGGGCTATTCCGGCCTCAGGGAGACGCTGAAGACCCTTAAGGGGGCCAATATGCAAGGGGTCGCTGACCCCGGCTTGAAGTTCGCAGGCGCCGGAGGAAATAAAAGCGAGGCGTCCGCCCCCGCGGTCTTCGATGTCCGGGGCAAAGGACGGGTCGTGGTCTTTTCATACGGCTCGGAGACGAGCGGGATACCCCCCGAGTGGGCCGCAGGCGAAGAACGGCCCGGCGTAAACCTCCTTGAGAACTTCTCCGGGAAAACCGTCCGCCTGATAAAGGAGGAAATCCTCGGAACGAAAAGGCCCGGAGATATAGTCGTCTTTTCGGTCCACTGGGGAGGCAACTGGGGCTATGAGGTCCCCGGACGGCAGAGGGAGTTTGCTCACAGGCTCATAGAGGAGTGCGGCGTGGATATAATCCACGGCCATTCCTCCCACCATGTGAAGGCAATAGAGGTTTTTAAAGACAGGCTTATCCTTTACGGCGCCGGGGACTTCATAAACGACTACGAGGGCATTGGCGGCAGGGAGCGCTACAGGGCCGACCTCTCGCTTATGTATTTTGCGAGCGTCGAGCCCCAAACCGGGAGGCTCCTGAGCCTCCGCATGACGCCGACCCGTATGAGGCGCTTCAGGGTGAATATGGCAGGGAGGAAAGACGCCCTATGGCTAAAAGAACTCTTAAACCGGGAGGGGAAGATGTTCGGGACGGCCGTTGAAGTCGAAGAAGACAGGCTTCTGCTTACATGGCAATAGGCCTACCGGGGGCCCTGCGACCTGACGATGAGCTTCCTTGTCTCTTCGGCAAGCAGGAGCGCCACTGCAAACGGGATGAGGACGAGCCAGAGCCCTGCGGAGACCGGCACGGTCTGAAATATCTTATTGCCCCACGGGTGATAGACTATGAAAAGCTGAAGGGCAAGCTCCGCGGCTATGCCCGCAAATATCAGCCTGTTTGAGAAAAATCCGATGCTCGCAACCGACTCTCTCCACGACCGGCAGGCAAAGACATTGCCTATTTGCGTTATTACGATTGCCGTAAGGCAGGCGGTCGTCGCCTGCATGTATAAAACATTGTTTGCCGGAAGCATCTCGCCCCAACTCCAGCCGCCTCCCTTAAGCACATAGAAAAATCCGAAGAGTCCGGCCGCCGCCTCTATAGGGCCTAAGAAAAGATATGCCCTGCTCAGGAGCTTGAGGTTCAGGAGTCTTTCCTTTGGACCTCTCGGCGGCATCTTCATGAGGTCGGCTGTGGGTTTTTCCGCGCCGAGGGCAAGGGCCGGGAGCATGTCCGTGCCCAAGTCCACCGCAAGTATCTG
>CAZPPU010000121.1:0-4075 GCA_964588515.1 uncultured Nitrospirota bacterium | reverse complement strand
TTATGGTAAGCGGAAGCGGAATCCTCAAAAGCACATAGCTGAGATATGGCACAATCTCCGGCACATTCGATGAGAAGATGTAGCTTATGAATTTCCTTATGTTCTCATAAACGGCCCTTCCCTCTTCGACGGCATTGACGATGGTTGCGAAGTTATCATCGAGCAAAACCATGTCGGACGCCTCTTTTGCCACATCCGTGCCGGTTATGCCCATTGCTATTCCGATGTCCGCTTTTTTAAGGGCGGGGGCGTCGTTTACGCCGTCTCCGGTTACCGCGACCCTCTCTCCTTCTTCTTTGAGCACGGTGACGATTCTCATCTTGTGCTTGGGGGTCATCCGGGAAAATATTATCTCCGGCGCCTTAAGGCTCTCTCTCAGCAGGGAATCGGTCATCCCCTGAAACTCACGGCTTTCTATAATCAAGGGATTGTCTTTTACGAGTCCAATTTCTTTTGCAATCGAAAGCGCGGTCCTCGAGGCATCTCCGGTTATCATCACCACCTTTATGCCCGCCTGCCTGCATTTCTCTATGGCATCGGGCACCTCGGGCCTCGGAGGGTCTTCAAGCCCTATGAGCCCGGCAAAGACCATGTCGTTTTCAAGCTCCCCGTCAGCCGATTCTTTATAGGCAAACCCCAAGACCCGCATCCCTTTATCCATCATCTCATGGTATGAATCCGTTGCCTTTTGTCTTTGAGCCTCGTCCATCCTGCAAAGCGGAAGGACCTTTTCCATTGCGCCCTTTGTAAAGGCGATTTTTTTGCCGTCAAGGAGATTGACCGTGGTCATCATCTTTCTTTCGGAATCGAACGGAATCTCCATAAGCCGCTCTGCTTCTATGTCGCCTATTGTCTCCCTTGCCGTCTTAAAGAGCGCAACTTCCGTGGGTTCTCCCTTGTACAGCCTGTCCATGAATTTTGCATTATTACAGAGGTATGCCGTTTTAAGGAGGAGGCCCGCCTCTTCTTCATCGATATTTTCTACGGGCACAACCTCGCCCCCAAACCAGAGGCCTTTTACGGCCATCTTGTTTTGAGTGAGCGTGCCGGTCTTATCCGTGCATATGACGGTCACGGAGCCGAGCGTTTCCACGGAGGTGAGGGTTTTTATCAGCGCCTTTCTTTTAGCCATCCTCTGGCTTCCCATAGCAAGGGCCAGCGTGACGGTCGGCAGAAGCCCTTCGGGCACATTCGCAACGATGATGCCTATGGCGAAGAGGTAGTTTTCCCAGAAAGTCCTTCCTATCAGATGCCCTATAACGAAAAACACAACGCCCATGACCCCTGCAATAAATGCGACTATCCGTGAAACCTTTATTATCTCTTTCTGTAGCGGGCTTAAGCCCGCCTCTACCGCGCTCGTAAGATGGGCGATTCTTCCGAACTCCGTCCTCATGCCCGTGGAAAAGACGACAGCCTTTCCGCTTCCGCTTAGTACGGTCGTTCCGGCAAAGGCAATGTTTGGGCTTTCCATAAACTCTCCGGTAAAAGGCTCCCTTGTGAGGAGCACCGGCTCGGACTCGCCCGTAAGGGGGGCGTTATTGACCTTCATGGAGACGCCTTCAATGAGCCTTGCGTCGGCGGAAACCTTGTCGCCTTCTCCGAGCAAGATTAAATCCCCGGGCACGACCTCTTCCGAGGCAATCTCCTTTTCTTTTCCCCCGCGCAGGACTTTCACACGGAAGGGAAGGAGCTTTTTAAGCTCCTCAAGCGCGCGCTCCGCCCTATATTCCTGTATGAATGTAAATACGGCGTTTATGAGTATCACCCCCACGATTGCAAGCCCGAGCGTAAGCATGCCCTCGCCCGGCTTGAGGTATTCGGAGACAAAGGCAAGCCCCGCGCCAATCCATAGGACTATGGCGAGGAAATGCGTAAACTGCCCGAGGAACCTCTTTGTCAGGGACTCCCGCTTTATTTCCTCAATCTCGTTGGGGCCGAACTCGGCAAGCCTCCTTCGGGCCTCCTCCTCATCGAGTCCCCACCCGGAGGTGCGGAGCGTGCGGAAGACCTCCTCTGCTTGGATGTTATGGATTTTCACGGCTCAGGCGGGGTTTGAGGATTATCAGGTCGCAGGGGGTGTCGCGGAGCACCTCCTCAAGAGGGTTGCCCCTCAGGATTGAGCTTATGAGGCTCCTTTCGCTTGCCCCCATTATGATGAGGTCGTGCTTTTTTGCGACGGCTTCTATCGTAATCATCCTGCCTGTGCGGCCCGGCACGAGCCTCCCCGTGTGCATGACCTTATACCTGCGCATATGTTCCCTGAAGCCGGCGATGTCCGCAGGGAGTTTCTTTTCCCATTCCACAGGGCTCATGTGGATTTCACCGTGGAAGAACTTTGCTATGGGCTTCGGAGCATGGAAGATGAATATCTCGGAGTCGAATGCCTGCGCTAATTTTGCGGAGAAGTAGGCCCTTTCCTCGATATGGTCCACCCGCGCCTTAAGCGGGATGAGTATCTGCCCCGGACGGATTCTCCCCATGTGAACGACCCTCACGAGGGCGACCGAGCACGGAAGGCCGAGGCCGAGGCGCCGCGCAACGCTCCCTGCATAAAACCTCCTTTGGATATCGGCCCGTCTTGTGGAGGCAAAGACAAGCTCTATCGCCTCGTGCCTTACAATCTCGGCTATTTTCCTTACCGGCTCTCCGGTCTCCGTTATGGTCTCGGCCTTAAGCCCCGCTTCTCCGGCTTCTATAAATAGCGCTTTTAGGTTATCCGCCGCCTTTTCGATGCTCGACACGGGCTGGCCTTTCTCCACGACGGAGCATAGATAGAGCTTCGCCTCCGCGGCGCGCGCAAGGGCCATGGCATACCTTGCGGCGATTACGGAGTTCAGGCGCTCGTTGACCGCGGTGAGTATTTTCTTGTACATAGTAAACATTATACTCCCCCATACCCCCTTTGCCAAAAGGGGGAAATAAGAGGGAACAGATATGGTAACCAGATATGGTAAAATGTATGTTACGAAAAGGAGGGCCGCTAGCTCAGTTGGTAGAGCAACGCCCTTTTAAGGCGTGGGTCGTTGGTTCGAATCCAACGCGGCTCATCGAATGCCGGAAAATCTTACGATTTTCCGGCGGATTTTTATATAATATTGCATTGTCCCCATCGTCTAGCCGGGCTTAGGACACCGCCCTTTCAAGGCGGTAACAGGGGTTCAAATCCCCTTGGGGACGCCATGAAAAATCAAGGGGCCGGAAGGCCCCTTTTTATCGGCGTGTTTGGCGGAATCCCTTCTAATCTTCGAGCGGTTCGAACTTGTACTTCAGGGAAAGGTTCGTGATTATGCCGCCGAAGTCCACCTCTGTATAGCCGAGCACAGGGCCGAGTTCGCCGAAGTCCCCCTTGACCGAAAACCACTTCGCCTCGAGGCCAAGGGCCCACTTCTTCGAGAGGTGATAGTCCGCGCCGCCGGTCACATGATAGCCGAAGGCGCTCGTGCTCGCCGATGTATCGCTTGACGAAGTGTAGTAATACTTCATGAAGTAGTAGCCAAGGCCTGCGCCTATGTAAAGGTCTGTCTTTCCGAGCGGCAGGATGCGTTTAAGCGTCACTAATATCGGTATCGCCGATATCTTCGGGGGGCTTTTGGACCACGACTTTGCGGTATAATAGCCGAGCCCTAATTCTCCTGCGAGCTTCTTGTTGAATCTATAGCCGACTGCGGCTTCCGCATTATAGCCCGTATCGTAGCCCTTAAGTCCCCTTTCCTCGTCGTTGGGGAAGAAGGCGCCTCCCTTCAAGAGGCCGTAAACATCCTCTTCCTCGGCATATGCGGAGCCGGCTAAAAACATTATCGCCATGCAAGCGATGACCGAAAATCTCTTCATCTGAACCTCCTTGGTTGCAATACCGATTATTCTACATTTTAGCCCGGAAATGTCAAGCGGAAAGGCCTTACAAATGATATTTTCGGGCCGTTTCGATTAATTTTATTAATAAACGGATAAAGTTTTTAAGATTGAAATTTAAGTCTTCCAAGAGTTAATGTATAAGGCTTATATTCCGGAATGTATTAGGATGATGTCCCTGTAAGTTGTTGAAGTAGGAAGCGACCCCCGATTAAAATGA